>JBOFGJ010000400.1:0-1269 GCA_051649065.1 Flavobacterium sp.
AAAAATTATTAGTTTGTATTTTCGCTACAATGTTAACAGTAGGGAGCATTATTCCTGTTTCTGCTGATTCGTTAAAATCAACAGAACAGTTAGAGATGACAACTATAACAGTTGAAGGAAAAGAAGTTGAAGTTCCTAAAGATTCAAATTATACGACACAAGTATATTCTTTTGAAGATGCTCAAAATTTTGACTTAACGTTATTAGAGACTCAAACAAAAATAGTTGAGCTCGACAACGGTGAACTAGGAACATTGACGCTATCCCCAGCTGAAAACGTGAATTCGCGTGCGAGTTATGACGTAGCCAATGGATTAAGTAACTGGAATATATATTGGTATGGAGGATATGCTAATCTCGGATACAAAATAACTGTTTCAAATCCTCCAACAGGTGCTACAACTATAACTTCATATAGTAACAATTGGTATACTGTGATAGGTGCTACACTAAATAGTTATTCGTTTACTAGAAATAGTTCACGAACTTCTGTCGAATTCAAGCTTCATTTAAGCATAACTCCATACTTTTCTTTTACGAATACATTAACTGCTAGAGTATCAGGGAACACTTTGGTTACAAGTTTTGCAGGTTAGGAGTTGAGTTGAAATGAATACAATAGTAGCTACTTTATTACCGTATTTTATATGGGCTTTCCTTATAGGTTTGGGGACTGTTGTTATTTTAGCTTTTCTAAAACTTTTTAATAGACTGATTGAAGCTATAGAAAAACGCAAACAATAAAGCGTTCTAAATCACATTTAAGTTGTGTAAGTGAATTGAAATCATTTACAAAATCCCTAAAAAAAATATACTATATCTTTCTTCCTAGTATAAAAAAAGAGCCTTGTGCGGTGCACCCCATTATTTGGACACAAATAATGGGGTGCTTTTTATATGGCAAAATTAACGAAAGAACAACGAATTGAAATGTATGGACGATATAAATCAGGAGAGTCGATAAGAAAATTATCACTCGCGTACAAAATCAATAGAAGTAATGTTGACTATTTAATGAAATTACTCAATTATCATGGAATTGAGATTTTGGATAATCATTCAAAAACATACTATGATCCGAAGTGGAAAAAACAAATAATTGAAGCGGTTGTAATTGATGGAAACTCAGTGTATCAAACGGCTGGATATGTTATAGTGGAGAAAAGAAAAGGGAGACCATCCACTATGAAAAAACCACCGAAAAAATACGAAAATATGACAGACGCAGAAAAAATTAAATATTTAGAGAACAAAAATTTGTACTTAGAA
>JBOFGJ010000401.1:0-1597 GCA_051649065.1 Flavobacterium sp.
TTTGCTAGAAAATAGCGAAATTCGCGCCGTGGTAGATAATCGTAATGAGACTATCGGTAGAAAAATTAGAGAAGCAGAGGTACAGAAATACCCATATATGTTGATCGTAGGAGAAGAAGAGGAGAAGAATGGTACGATCTCTGTAAGAAGACATGGTGATGACGGTAAGTCTAATCAAACAATGAAAATAGAAGAGTTTATCGCTCAAGTAAATTTAGAGGTAAGCAGTTCTGTTAAACAATTTGGAGAATAAAGAACGTATAACGCTTGATGTACAAGCACAAAAAATATTATAGCCATAGCAATAAGACAAAACAGAGGTAGAAATCCTCGCGAAGAAAAGAAAGATGCGCACAAAATAAACGGTGCCATCCGAGTTCCTGAAGTTCGTCTTGTAGGAGACAACGTCGAAGCAGGTGTGTTTAAATTAGCTGACGCAATGCGTTTAGCTGAAGAATTAGAGTTGGATTTAGTTGAAATTTCACCAAATGCTGAACCTCCTGTTTGTAAGATTACTGATTATAATAAGTTTCTTTACGAACAAAAGAAGCGTGAAAAAATACTTAAAGCTAAATCTACGCAAATCACAGTTAAGGAGATCCGTTTTGGTCCTCAAACAGATGAGCATGATTATGAGTTTAAGAAAAAAAATGCAATTAAATTCTTGAAAGAAGGATCTAAATTAAAAGCATTCGTATTCTTTAAAGGAAGATCTATTATTTATAAAGATCAAGGACAAATCTTATTATTAAGATTAGCTCAAGATCTTGAGGAGTTTGGTAAAGTAGAGACTATGCCAGTTTTAGAAGGTAAACGTATGACTATGTTTATCGCGCCTAAAAAGAAAAAATAGTATTTAGTATATTAAGATAGTTAAGTAAGATAATCATTAATACCTAGGAAATAATGCCTAAAATGAAAACTAAATCTAGTGCTAAGAAACGTTTCAAGTTGACTGGTTCTGGAAAAATCAAAAGAAAACACGCTTTTAAAAGTCACATTTTGACTAAAAAATCTAAAAAGCGTAAATTAGCTTTAACTCACTCTGGATTAGTGTCTAAAGCAGATACTCATAGTATCAAAAATCAATTAAGATTAGTTTAATCTTAATCTCGGTTAAAATTATTTAATAACCCTGGAGTGGTGCAAATTAATTTTTGGAAGTGTTTGAAATAAAACCGCCCACTACAAAAACACATTTTTAGAAATGGCAAGATCAGTAAACTCAGTAGCTTCAAGAGCAAGAAGAAAAAGAATTTTGAAGCAAGCCAAAGGATTCTTTGGTAGACGTAAAAACGTTTGGACAGTAGCGAAAAACGCGGTAGAAAAAGCAATGGTATATGCTTACCGTGATAGAAAACAAAAGAAAAGAAACTTCCGTGCTTTATGGATTATGCGTATCAACGCTGGTGCAAGATTACATGGAATGAGCTATTCTCAATTCATGGGGAAAATCAAAGCTAACAATATCGAATTGAACCGTAAAGTTCTTGCAGATTTAGCTACGAATCACCCTGAAGCTTTCGCAGCTATCGTTAATAGAGTAAAATAATAAACGTTTGTCAAATCGGATTAATCTTACTTAATATATTTAAAG
>JBOFGJ010000402.1:0-3713 GCA_051649065.1 Flavobacterium sp.
AGAACCCATAAATACTACTATATTTGCACTCGCAATACGGAAGTAACGCAAACTAAAATAATGGCGAGGTAGCTCAGTTGGTTAGAGCGCAGGATTCATAACCCTGAGGTCACGGGTTCAACTCCCGTCTTCGCTACAAGAGGTAAAAAGGACATAATCTATCGATTATGTCCTTTTTTTGTTTATACACTTATATGGATTATAGTCAAAAGTTCGGATCAACGTTAAAAGTTGGGAATCATAGTCCAAAGTTGGGGACTATGATCCGATATAATTTAAAGATCATATCCTTATTATTTTACAATTTTTTATATTATTTGATTTATATAATATAAAACACTGAAAATATACCACTTATTTCAGTAACTTTATCATATTCTTTCTTAAAACAAGAACCATGAAAAAGAAACACTTACTTTTATTAGCATCTCTACTAGTAGTTGCTTTTGGTTGTAGTAAAGATCCTATAATCACCGATCCAGATAATACTAAACCTCCTGTAGTTAAGCCACCTGTAATAGTACCACCTATTGTAGAACCAGGTAAACCAGGAAACTTTAAAATACCTGAAAATCAAAAAGATTACTACAAAACAATTGACTTCACAAAAAATGGTATTCAGCTTAAAGAGCAACTAGCTTATCTAACTATAACTAAGCTAACCAAGAAACTAAGTTATAACAGTATCTGGGATGCTTGTAAAGCAACAGATGTAACCCCTGATGGTAAAGACGTTTACTTAATATATGGTCATAAAGGAGTAACAACAGGAGATAAAGCTTATACTCGTGATAAAAATGAAAACGGAGGGAACAATGGTCAATGGAATAGAGAACACACCTATGCTCAATCATTAGGAAATCCTCCTTTAGGACAGAGTGGTCCTGGAGCAGATGCACATCACTTGCGACCTGCTGACATTAAATGGAATGATGCAAGAGGTAATCTTAAATTCGCTAAAGGCAGTGGTAACTCTGGTCCAGTAGATGGCGGATGGTATCCTGGAGATGAGTGGAGAGGAGACGTAGCACGTATGATGATGTATATGTATATCACCTATAATACACAGTGTCCTCCTTCTGGAGTAGCCATTGGGGATAGAAATGGTATAGATTCTGCTATGATTAATCTTTTACTTGAATGGAATGCAATCGACCCTGTTTCAGATATGGAAAGAAACCGAAATAATTATCACTCAAACACTAGTAATTCAGCTTCTCAAGGTAATCGTAATCCTTTTATAGACAATCCTTATTTAGCAACTCAAATCTGGGGAGGCACAAGTGCCGAAAACATTTGGAAATAGTTTAAACTCAGAATTAGTGTTAGCCAAATATTACAAAGCAATTATCGATCTTTCATTAGCTCTTTTACCATACTATAGTATGCTTTAGTCACTAATTCAGATCTATTTTGTATAATTACTTTTGTTTATATATCTATCACTTATTCTAGGTTAAAATCAACTATATAAAAGAGTTACTTAAGGTAACTCTTTTTTTATTTTAGCTAATTTTGTAATTTTGTGTCAACAGAAACAAAACATTACTATTATGATTAAAAGACTAAGTATAGCGCTGTGTCTTTCCCTACTAACTCTTTCTTGTTCGAAAGATGATAGTGTACAGATTAAAGACCCTGAAACAGGAACGACTAAACCTCCTGTTATTACTCCACCTATTGGAAATGACAAAGATATTCCTGATCCGAAAACATTTCAAATACCTAGTGAATATAGTTATTACTACCAAGATATTGATTGGTCTAAAAACGGAATGGAACTTAAAAAAGAACTAGCTGATTTAGTAACGCGTACTCATCATCCTATATCTTACACTCCAGGAGTTTGGGAAGCATCTAAAATTACAGACGAAGATCCTGATAATAAAGACAATGTCCTTTTAATCTATGGATGGCCTGATGAAGACAGTAAAAATTCAACTGTACAGCAGCGTTCCATAAATAAAGATCTTAAGTATGACACTGATGCCAACCGTCACAAAAGATGGGAACGTGAACATGTATTTGCTAAATCTCTTACAAAACAAAATAATTCGGGTCAACTTGCACTAGATGCTAATCCAAAATATAACTATATCGGTAGCACTATTCCTGAAATAGCAGGAACTGACGTACACAATCTTCGACCAATTAATGGAGAGTGGAATTATCAACGTTCAAATAGAAAATTCGTTGACGGAAAAGGGAATGCAAGAGCTATTGGTACAAACTGGTATCCTGGAGATGAGTGGAAAGGTGATGTAGCCCGTATGATGTTATATATGCATATCAGATATCAAGAAAACAACGACGATCCAAAATATAAAAACTATACTATCGCTAATAAAGTGGGAATTGCCATAAATCCCCGAGCTCCTTTAGATGACGGAATGATTGATTTATTCTTAAAATGGAATGCTGAAGACCCTGTTTCTGAAATAGAAAGAAAAAGAAATGAATATCATGGAAATACAGCTAACCAATATGCTCAAGGTAATCGCAATCCTTTTATAGACAATCCTAGCTTAGCTAATGTTATCTGGCGAATGCCAAATTATATGGGTGAAAACAAATGGACTAAGAAATAAATAAAGAAGGCTGTCATTAGACAGCCTTCTTTATTTATTCTTCTCAAACATTAGTTCTTTTACTTTCTCTTTATCCTCTTTTTCTTTTTCTAAATCAAACATGGTACCGAATACTCTATCCCAAAAGGTATTACTTACTCCAAACCCCATTTCTTCATCTTTATAGTGATGTAAGTGATGGTTACGCCATAATGGTTTCATAAATTTAAATGGTGGGCTAAAAGCATGAATAGCATAGTGCATAGATGCATACAGTAAATACCCTATTATAAAACCAGGATAGAATCCAAAAGTATATTTACCCATAATAAGATAATGCAATCCAAACAAAGTTGACGCTAGTATTATACTAGGTACTGGAGGCATAAATAGTCTTTGTCTATCTCTAGGATAATGGTGATGGTTACCATGCATAATATAAGCAAAACGCTGAGCATTTGGTTTATTACTTATTAAATGAAATATATAACGATGAGCTATATATTCAAAAAAAGTCCAAAATATCATTCCTCCAAAGAATAGAAGAATAAGATTTTGGACTGAAAAATTGTAATCTCTATAACCAAGATATACAATATAGGATAAAACAGGTATATACATCCCCCAGATAACTGCTGGATGCCCTTTTGTAAGCATTTCTAAATAAGGATTCTTAAATAATCTAGCCTGACCCTTATTGTGAATTTTATCAAATCTCATAACTATATTAACTTAATTAAAGTAAATATAATTATTTTCTACCACTTAATCACAACGCTTCCCCATGTAAAACCACTTCCGAAAGCAGCTAATACTACCAAGTCACCTTCTTTAATCTTGCCTTCTTCCCATGCCTCTGTCAACGCTATTGGCACTGAAGCTGCAGTAGTATTTCCATACTTCTGAATATTATTAAATACTTGGTCATCTGTTAATTTAAACTTCTGTTGAATAAACTGAGAGATTCTCAAGTTAGCTTGATGTGGAATCAACATATTAATATCAGATACTTGAAGTCCGTTTGCTTCTAATCCTTCATTAATTACTTCACTAAATCGAACTACAGCATTCTTAAATACAAATTGCCCATTCATGTGAGGATAGTAAGATTCATCATCTGGATTATTGTCTTTCAATATATCAGAC
>JBOFGJ010000403.1:0-2116 GCA_051649065.1 Flavobacterium sp.
GTTTAATGCAGACATATTTGTATAATTTCTCTATTTATATAATACTATAAAAGTAAGTTTTTTTAAACAAAGGGGTGTTACAGTCTATTTAAAATTTAGCCAATTATCTCTTTTCTCAGTTTTAGAATTGCTCTGAGCTTAGAGTATCAGTGGAAAGTGAAAGAATATTGTAAAATAAAATATAGAAATAACGAGTGTGGAATGTTTTTTGCACTAATTGAGAATAATCACATATTAATAAGATTAATATTTAATATGTTTGTTATAATGTGTAATAAATCAATGTATTATGTTCGAAATGACATCAGAGGATTTAGCAATTCTAAAAAGTGAAGTATGTAAGTCTAATCAATTAGGTACTTTAACAGAACAGCAGTTAGAAATAATTTATAAGCATAAGTTATTCAATATGTTCGTGCCTAAAGATTTAGGAGGACTGGGATTAAGCCTAATCGAAGCCTTAGAAATAGAGGAACAACTAGCTAGAATAGATGGTAGTCTTGGATGGACTATCACTATGTGTTCTGGTGCTAATATGTTTGTAGGGTATCTAGATACGTTTATGGCTAAGATGATCTTTCAGGATAAGAAGGTCTGTTTTGGAGGAAGTGCTCAGATAGACGGAGTGGCTAGAGTGAGTAAAGATGGTTATATCGTTAATGGAGTTTGGGATTATATAGTAGGATTACCACATTGTACAGTATTAACCCTTAATTGTCATATAGAAGATAAAGGAGAGTTACTGTATAATCAAGATGGTACACCATACTTTAAAACGTTCTTTTTCTTTCCAAAAGAAGTTACCGTAATTGAAGACTGGAAATCTATTGGGCTAAAAGCTACTGCAAGTCATAGCGTGAAACTAAAAGATTTTAGAGTAAATGCTAATCGTACCTTTGAGATTAACAGTGAGCATCCAGTGATTAATGAACCCACTTATTACTATCCTTTTATGTCATTTGCACTATTGACATTAACAGCTAATCACTTAGGAATGCAGGAGCACTTTATGGATGAGCTGCGCAAGTATTTTAAAGGTGATTTATACAATAAGTATTTTGAGTTTAAAGAAGAGATATTCTATACTTACGAAGAGAAGTTCTTAAAGCGTAGAGAAGTCTTCTATAAAGTAGCTAAAGCATCTTGTGATGAGATTATATTGAATGGTTATTTATCCGCAGAGACAACAGCAGAGATAGAATCCATGTGTAAGAAGTTAGTCTATAAGGGACGTAACTCTATTATGAAAGTATTACCTTATTTAGGAATGAATGCAATGAATTACACTACGGAGATGAATCAGATCGTATGTGATATTCTTACCGCTAGCCAGTTTAGTCTATTGCTACCAGAAAGTTTAGAATAAGAAGTTTGTTATAAAGAAGAGGCCTTGTTAGTATAACTAATGAGGTCTTTTTTGTTTTAATGAGTTAGCTTTGTAAAACAACAAAACAACCCAATATGAAACAGTATATAAGTGACGCAGATATAGCGATACTTAAAGACAATATAAGTAAAGCAGAACAACTAGGCCACCTTACAGATCAGCAACTAGAGGTGCTTTATAATAATAACCTCTTTAACTTATTCGTACCTAAGAAATATAATGGATTAGAACTTGACTTTATCGAGGCCTTAAGGCTAGAAGAACAGTTAGCGTGTATAGATGGTAGTTTAGGATGGACAGTTACATTGTGCAGTGGAGCTAATATGTTCGTTGGTTTTATCGACTCAACAGAAAGCGAAAAGATATTTAGTGATAAGAAAGTATGTTTTGGTGGAAGTGGTAAAGTAAGTGGTGTTGCTACAGAAGAAGGAGAGTACTATATCGTGAATGGCTCATGGGATATTGTTACTGGATTGCACCACTGTACAGTATTCACAGCTAATTGTCATATAAAGAAAAATGGAGAGCTACAACTCGATACAGAAGGTAAGCCTATTTATAAATCTTTCTTTTTCTTGCCTTCAGAAGTGACCACTAAAGATAGTTGGAATACAATAGGACTTATAGCTACAGGTAGTCATACTATCGAAGCTAAGGAATTGCGAGTATCTAAAACGCGTAGCTTTAGTATCACTAGTGAAGCATGTACTATAGATACCCCGTTGTATC
>JBOFGJ010000404.1:0-1135 GCA_051649065.1 Flavobacterium sp.
CTATTTTCTTATTTATCAACGCAGTACTATTGGGAAACAGAAACAGACCGCGCTCTGTAAATGACAAGGCACTCTGCTTGTCTCCTGCTTTCAAATAGTCATTAATAACTGTTAGGTAATACTGTGCATCCGATGAAGACTCTTGAATAAGTTTTCTTCCCAACTCAATAGATTTGTCGTAATCTCCTGATTTTCTACTTTGGTTAGCTTCCGTTTCTATGCTATATACATACTCTTTTTTTAAGTCTCCATCCGTTGGATATATCTGGTATAATCTCTTTTTTAAACGGTTTGCTTCTACCTCATTTCCTTGCAAAAGGTAGAGTTCTATCTTCTTTTTCCAAAGACTTTTAAGATATGGATTAGCTTCCAGAATTTCGTTGACATAACAAATAGCGCTGGAATAGCGCTTTGTCTCAATCTCCACATTCACCATAATTTGTTTAGCATCTGTGTTTGTTGGTGTTATCTCAATAGCTTTAGACAATTCATAGCGTGCCTTGTCATATTGTTTACTGTGATGATAATATTTCCCCAACATCATTCGCAAATCAGAATCATTAGGGTATTCTTTAATTCCTTTATCCAATGTAGATTTACCACCTTCCCAATCTCCTTTATTAAACTGCTTGCTAACGGCAGTCACATAATTATCTTTATCATTCAAACTTGTTGTTTTTTGTGCATAACCAACTGTACTGGCAAGCGAAAGTGCCAATACAAAACGCAAACAACTATAATGCATTTTTATCTTTTTCATCTGTACTTTAGGAATTAGGAAACCATATTCTCAATTGAAGTTGTTTTGTTTTCTTTTGAAAACCCTTGACGAGTCATATCTCCCCATTTAAAACTGCTCTTTGTTATAAATTGCCAGTAGCCACGTAAGCTAAAAAACACAATAAATGGATGATACAGAATTGCTTCGAAAGCAGAGATCAAGATCAGTTTTAAATACTGACCATATGTTTTGTATTGTTTATTAACCATCACATCTAATGAGATTGAAACCAACGACATCGTCGCTCCAATCAAATAAACGAATAACAACATTAACCAAAACGTTTCTGAATTTAACTGTCCTGTCCAAGCTAAGAAAAGTAAAAAACCAAGTCCTATCACTTCAATTATTGGA
>JBOFGJ010000405.1:0-1873 GCA_051649065.1 Flavobacterium sp.
TATAGTTATACCCCATAGAATGATCAATACCATAAATCTTCTTCACACCAGCTAATCTTCCTAACTCAAATCCTAGTAAGTGAACTTCATTAGGATCTTTTATCTTCATCTTAGGGTCTTTCAGGTATTCTTGGTATAGTTTATTTAACTCCTCATCATAGATAGCTTTTTGTTCTACGATAATTACAGTAGGTTTAAACGCAGCTATAGCTCTAGCTACCTCATGTACCATCTGCTTATTTTTCTCATCATTTTCATTAAACTCAGTACTCTGCGCATCAGAAGTATACCCCATATGGAAAGTTCCCATATTTAGTACAGGTATTTGGTTTACTGACTTTAAGTTTTCATTCATTTGTGCATTTGCAAACTGTCCTATAAAAATAGCGGCAAGTAAGATTAGTTTCGTTTTCATAATTTATTAGATTGTTTCTTTGTTATGGTGCAAATATGTGATACTTCCTTTTATCTCATTTTGCCTTTTCGACCAACACCTCATTTTATCCGACCAACGCCCTTTATTTAAAAATTAAGTTTTAATAGCTTTACAAAAAATGTTTTATATGGAAACAGTTAAAGTACTTTCTAAGAAAGAAGAGATACGTTTACATCTCTTTTTAGGTTTATTGTTAATCTACATACGTTATGTTCACGTAGATTATAATGCACCTTACTTTGTTAGTTTTACAGATTTCTCTCTGTTTAACAATACTACTGTCATCATCTTTATCAGTATCTTTTACTTCCATTACCTATATGTAATGCCACGCGTGATGCGCAAATTTACTTGGCAGAATGTATGTTTAGGATGGTTAGCCTCTTACTTCCTTTTCGTAGGGATAAGAGCATTAATAGAACAAGTACTTACAGTTTGGATATGGGGGCAACAAAACTATTTCCCTGGAACACCTGTATGGTACTACATATTCGATAACTTCTACTTTAGTTTGTTTTCTATTGGTATTGCAACTACTATGTATATTATCATCTACTTAATCCGCAGTTTACAGTTAAACCAAATCATCCAACAAGAAAAGAACGAGGCTGAACTGCGCTTCTTAAAGTCACAGATCAACCCACACTTTGTCTTTAACACCCTAAATAATATCTATTATTTAGTCTATCAGAAGTCGGAACAAGCACTACCCGCTATTGATAAAATGAGTCAACTGATGCGTTATATGACTTATGAAACAAGTGAAAACAGTATAGAACTACAGAAAGAAATCAACTATATAAAGGACTTTATCGATCTAGAGAAGATGCGTATAGCGGGAGATGTCTATCTAAAGCTAGATATACAGATAAATAATCCCAATCTACTGATACCTCCTCTACTATTGTTACCATTTATAGAGAATGGGTTTAAACACGGAGTATTAACTGATGCTACACATCCATTTACAATCCAAATTACCCAGATTGATAATACATTAGAGCTGTATACTCAAAACAAATGTAACAACTATAATAAGGATGAAACAAGTGGGGTTGGATTATCTAATATACAAAAACGGCTAGCATTGCAATTTGCTAATAAACACACCTTGATTATTAAAGAAGAAGAAAATATCTTTACCTGTAAACTAACTATTAAACTATGAGTTCTATCCGTTGCTATATACTAGATGACGAGCCTATGGCAGTAGCCTTGCTAAGTGATTACGTCAATAAATCACCTCAATTAACATTAGTAGGAAGCTCTACATCTGCTCTTCAGGCATTAACTGATCTACAACAATTAGAAGTAGACTTGTGCTTTATAGATATACAAATGCCAGAACTAACGGGACTGCAAATCATGAGTCTTTTAGGCAGGAAGACTTACTTCATTATTACCTCTGCTTATAATCAGTATGCTTTAGAAGGCTAT
>JBOFGJ010000406.1:0-1788 GCA_051649065.1 Flavobacterium sp.
TTTTTTAATTACTTGCAGTGCAGGCTTCACACTTTCTACCCTAGGAGGAAATAACGTTTTGTCAGGTTTCCCCATTGCCTCATCCCATAAATAAGTAGCTGCGATGTTATATGGCTTAGTATATTTTGCTTCAATCCATTTATCCACTTCAGTTTTCGATTTTTCAGTAGTATCAAAGATAGATTCACTTCGCAGTGAATCTTCTTTAGAACATGCTGTTAATAATACTGAAGCAGTAAAAACTAGACCAACTCCTTTAACTATATTTTTTACTTTCATAATTTTTACTTTTAAATGATTATCTAGAATTTGCTGTTACACCATTATCAATAGCAACTTGAGGAATCTGTAATTGATATCTTAAATCACCTTTTTTCAAAATAAGCTCTTCGCCACCAATAACTTGATGCTTAATCTCTAAATTAAACCTTCTAATATCAAACCATCTGAATCCTTCATGAAAACCTTCTCTTCTTCTCATTTCAGCAACAGCTTCTAGCATAACAGCCTGTTTCTCATTAATTTCTTTTATAGGAGTATATTTGCCAGGAACATAGTCAATTACAGCTGCAACATCATCATATTCAATAACGTCAAGCAATGTCTCAGGTTTAAGTTCAGGTTTAATATTACTTCTTAGCAAAACCAAATAAGTATACATTTTAAGAGCTTCATCAATTCTGTTTTCCATAACAAAAGCTTCCATACGATCTAAGAAAAGCATATCATTAGAGAATAATACAAAACTTACATGAGGTATACCCGTCATATTTGTAAAGTCATTTACTTTAAAATTCTCATAAAACTTAGGAACATAAAACGCATCATTATTTGTATAATTAACATTTGGATAATTCCATGCAATACCTAAAGGACTGCTATTTGGGCTAAATAATCCTTTATCACTTTTAGTAGCTTCACCTTGAGTTAGAACAAAACGACTTGTTGCATTTGTTCTTCTTTTTCTAGATGGAGAAGTAATTACTAGTAAATTTGTTTCTAGTTCTGGTTTCGCAAATTCTCTTTCATTTCTAGCAGAATCCCACTTAGAAATCATAGCCACATCACGTAGCTTTCCTATTGGCAAACTTCCTAAACCATTTGAATATTCAATAGATTTTGTATAATCCCCTTTGTATAAATAAAAACGTGCAGCAAATGCTACCGCTGATTCCTCAGTAAAATGATACTTAGTAACTCCTGGATTAGCATACTGAGCTCCTTTTATTTTCTCTAAACCCTCTAATAGATCCTGCTCAATTAATTTATATACCTCAGCTACAGAATTACGTTTATACTGTTGTTTTAATTGAGTTTCTACACTTGTCACATAAGGTACCCCCATATCACTCTCTGCTGTTTTAGGATCATAACTTTTAGCCCAAAGATTCACGAGCATAAAATGATTATAAGCACGAGATAGAAGAGCTTCTCCTTTTAATTGCTTTAATCCATTCTGAGAAGTAGGCTTATTTGCATACTCTTTCTCCATCTTCTCTAAAGCTTCTATAGCAGTATTTGCTGTAGCTATAGCAGCATAGCTTGCCACCCAAAATTCCTTTGGCGTTTCATAATCCTCTTCTGTACTTACGAGCCACCCAAAATTTTGTTCTGACTGTAAAGTAGTAAGATTCAATTTCCCATTATCAATAACGTTATCGCTCATCTGTTCAGCAAACTCAACAAACGTTGCTTTAGGATATGCTCCAACTAATAATTCTCCAACCTTTTTAGGTGTATCTATTTGTGTTCTATTGTCTGGCACTTCAGAAAGAAAGTCACTACATC
>JBOFGJ010000407.1:0-4197 GCA_051649065.1 Flavobacterium sp.
AAAAGGCCGCCTATCAAATGACCAATCACATATCTTCTTAGCGTATGTAGATGGACAGGCAGTAGGATTCGTACAGTTATACGAACTGTTTCACTATATCAAGCTAGAGAAACAGTGGTTATTAAGTGACTTATTCGTACATCCTGACTACAGAGGAATAGGACTATCTGTAGCGATAATAGACAGAGCGAAGCAATGGTGTGATGAGACTAATGCCTGTGGACTGATGCTAGAGACTGAGAAGACTAACGACATCGGTAATACTCTATATCCTAGATGTGGGTTCGTATACGATGGAGGGCATAACTACTACTACTGGTGGAAGTAGTATTTGGCTAATGCTTAATCTGGGTTAAAGCAAAAAAGGTATTCTCGCGAATACCTTTTTAGTTTATTTTATATAGCCATTGCTCTTAAATATCTCAATTGCTTTTTGATAAAAGTCCTCTTGATTATCCCCTTTAATAGGCAGTAGGAATCTTCTTACTTTTCGCTTGCCTATACTATCCTTAAATCGAATATCAAATCCTATAGTATTAATATTCATACGTTTGACAAACTCTACTTCTATGATATCTTTCTTCTCTATTACACTAGCCTTAGATAGGTCACTATTAGTATATATACTATAGATAAGATACCCCATAATAGCCAGCGGAATAAGAGCGTAATACCAATTCACATAGACATAAGTAAGTACTGATAACACTATCATAATCACAACAATAAACTTCATCCACTTCAGGAACCCGTCCTCTTGTCCTAACACAATAGCTTTTTTATATGTGATATTACCATCGTGTGTAAACACTAATCGCTCACTAGGTTCTAAGATAAGATGGCAATATTCGCTTCTTCCTTTTATGACTGCCTGGCGTACTGTTGATTTATCAACTTCTACCCTACTTAGCTTATATCTATAACAGCTAGCACTTTCTTCTAATTGTTCGAAGTCTTCTTCCATTATATCAGTCAGTGTATCCCAAATCAATTCGGACACTTCTTTGCCTTCTTTTTCTATCGCTAGAGGAGTACCCTCACTAACTATCTCCTCGTCATTAGTAGTGATCAGCACACGCTTATGACCTGCTCCATCACTATACATAATCCTAGACATCTTCATCGTATCTGATAACACAAAGGTCATCACCTTAGCATCCTTAATCAGATACATCTCCTCACATAGATTCTCTTCTATAAACACTACTGTTCCCTGATCTGTAAAGCAAATATCACAGTACCCGTGCTCAGTATTACCCGAAGTCGCCTCTTCGAATGAAATCTCTTTCACCAATTCTAATTCTAAACCAATCTGTTTTTTAAATAGATCAAGAGAATTCTTATATGTTTTACCAATGACAATGCCTGATAAACTGTAACCCATAGTTTACTTTATTAGCTGTTCAATATACATACTAAATTTACATTGTTTTTAGATACAAAATACGGATACCTATAAGAAAATGATAAAATAATTACTCCTGTGTATTATCACTATTAAAAACTGTTTTTCGATAATGCTGTCCCCATGCCATAATCTCATTGATAACGGGCTCTAAGGTCTTGCCATATTCTGTTAATTCATACTCCACAGTGATGGGTTTCGTATTTACCACAGTACGGCTGATTAGGTGATTTACCTCTAAGTCCTGAAGTTCTTTAGAGAGCATCTTAGTACCTATTCCCTCTACTTCACGCATCAGATCCATATATCTCATCTTCCCTCCATATAAGAGCGTTCCGATGATATACACCTTCCATTTTCCCGAGAGTAAACTCATTGTATCCTTGATTGCGACTATCCTCGTTTGGCATTGGGAAGACTTATTTTGGGGAGTTTTATCCTTCATCTCTATTTCTTTTTAGGTACAATAAAGGTAATTCTTTCAACAATAGTATCCTATAGGAAAGTAGTTCCCTTTTGGGAAGTAATAGGTAAGCACGAAATTAGAATTTTGACCTTTGCTAAAAATATTATACAATGAAAACAACAAAAATCGCCTTTTGGGTATCCACTTCTTTATTTTCTCTTTTTATGTTATTTAGTGCCTATAACTATATCGCATCACCAGAGATGAAAGAAGCATTCGTATACCTAGGTTTTCCTGATTACTTCAGAATAGAATTAGCCATAGCGAAGGCTTTAGGTGCCATCGTTATCTTACTTCCATTCTTATCTTCAAAAATAAGAGGATTTGCCTATGCAGGATTTACTATTAACCTTATATCTGCAGCAGTAGCGCACTTATCAATGGGAGAACCTATTAGCTCATTAGGTTTTATAGTAGTGGCAGCAGTCTTATTAGGAGCCTCTTATTGGAGTTCATTAAACCTAAATCAGCAATAAGTATCACTAATTTCATTGCATTAAGGTGAGACTAGATAAGTTTCGCCTTAATACATTTAATACATACCATCTATAAAGTGAACAAAGCTATCTACAACTATTTTACGTACCTGTATATTAGAACCTCAAGGTTGCATAAAAGAAGAACACTAGATCAATAAAAGGAGAATACTTGGGTAAAAACTTTCTAGCCCAAGTATTGTCCTACTATACTCCTATAATTGTCCTAGAATCCTTTGTTAAAGCCCGATTTTACTAGGATAATAAGTAATACTACATAAAATCACTCTTCTTTAAAAACAAAATAAAACACTATATATCAACACATTATGTTTTTATCGTTTTAAAAAAAATGTACAAAAAAACTTACTTATTACAACTCAAAGGTATAAAAGGGCAGATAATGACTAAAAAATAGAATGAAAAGAGGGCTATTTATATTTTTTTTAGAGAAAAAGAATAGATACAAGCAAAAAAATGTACTGATTTTGAGCAGATCATTCTCTAAAAAAGCTTAAAGACACTTCTGATTTAGACTTAAGATGTACCGTTTTAAGATAATGAAGTAGAAGTATTCTAGAGGTTTTAGTCAATAACTACCCTATATAGAAAAAGAGCATCCACTATGGATACTCTTCTATATACTATTTTAATCGTTAATCTACCGAATAATTTACTCCTGAGCCTTACTTAGTTCCCAACTCACGATAAGTCTCTTCTTCTCAGGTCCCCACATATATCCTCCTAATAGCCCTGTCTGCTGTATCACTCGGTGGCAGGGAATCAACACTGCAATAGGATTACGCCCAATGGCTGTACCCACTGCTCTACTAGCTCCAGGGTTTTCTAACTGCTCAGCTAATAATCCATAGGTACTTAATCGCCCTTCTGGAATCTGTAACAACGCCTCCCAAACTTTTAATTGGAAGGGAGTTCCCTTTAAGTGAAGTTTGATCTGCGATAAATCACCTTGTCTATTTAATATAGCGATAACTGCCTTATGCATCTCGTTCTTCTCTTCTATTAATGTAGCGTTCTTAAAATCTTGATGTACTCGATCTAATCCATCGTTACCATCTATTACGAATGCAATATGACATATTCCCTTAACAGTAGAAGCGACAACCATCTTGCCAAACAAAGTATCCCAATAACTATAGCTAATCACTAAAGTAGCTCCTCCATTAGCATACTCTTTCGGAGTCATCCCTTCTATTGACACGAACATGTCGTGTAGTCTGCTACTACTGCTCAGTCCCACCTCATCTGCTACATCAAACAGGGTGTTCTCTAACTTTGCTTTGATAACATATTTAGCGTAATTCAGCGTGACATATCTCAAGAATTGCTTCGGGCTACTACCTACCCATGCTGTAAATAAACGTTGAAAATGAGAATCACTAAGCCCTACAGCACTTGCTATCTCAGACAGACTAGGCTGTCGATAGTGATTAGCTACGATATAAGCTATCGCTTCTCTTGCTGTTTCATATTGTTTATTTACTTCCATATCATTCATTAGGTTATACCTTAGATCTGCAAAATAACATTTAAACGAGAATGAATTGTACAAAAACGGAGCAAGATTAGCGATTAAATCACACTGCAATGTGGTTTTAAAGCTAATTGAAGCTATGTAAAGTAGAATTAATACGCAGTAAATGGTAGTTGTAGATTTAAGATCATACAAGTATACAAAGAAATACAATCGCATCAATTCCTACAATCCATTTCTTGCTACTGCTTTAACCCAAATTAAGTATTAGCCAAATACTGCAAAGTATTTCTACTTCATATCTCTTTCATTTATTCTAAAACCATACTACATGTCTTGCTACTGCTGGCTCTTC
>JBOFGJ010000408.1:0-21453 GCA_051649065.1 Flavobacterium sp.
GAGCATGGGCACTATATTTATTAGGCAAAATCAGATTACCACATGATAGCCCTACAGACAGTATATCAGTAGGTAGATTATTTATGGCGTTGTTCGTATCTATATTTACTGTTTATATGATTCCTGGTTTATGGGGAGCTCCGCTTAAGATTATCTCAGGTTTCCCACCGCCGATGACTTATTCTGAAAGTCCTTATGGAGTAGGAGGAAAAGGAGGAAGTGGAACATCTGTTGATCTAGGGGCGTTACCTGATGGAGCTAAATTAGGAGCACATGATATTATTGCTTTTACTGATTATGAAAAAGGGATGGCGTATGCGAAGTCAGTGAATAAACCAGTACTTCTTGATTTTACAGGATTTGCATGTGTGAACTGTCGTAAGATGGAAGATTATGTGTGGTCAGACTCCTCAGTTCTAGGTATATTAAAGAATGATATTGTACTTATCTCTTTATATGTAGATGATAAAAAAGAGTTGCCAGAGAATGAACAATACATCTCTGAGACAACAGGTAAGAAAGTAAAAACAGTAGGTAACAAATGGAGTGATTTCCAAATGAAGCACTACCATGCGAACGCTCAGCCTTACTATATCGTATTAGATAAAGAGGGTAACCGTCTTAATGAAGCAGTAGGATATACTCCTGATGTAGCTGAGTATAAGGCTTGGTTAGAAAGCGGAATTAATAAAGTAAAATAATATTTACTAGTATATTTAAAGATAAGCCACGTGAACTTCACGTGGCTTTTTTTTATTGTTTTAGAGGTATTATTAAGTAGATAAGACAAAAAAAACACAGCCCTTTTGAGAAAATTTTAAGAAGAAAGTTAATACATTTGATAACATCCCGATGTAGGGAAATAAATTAGTATTAATCATCATACATAGTTGTCTATTTTAGCATATCGTTGCAAGCTATTATTAGATAAAAAATTAGCGAAGAAAAATGAAAAGAAGTTTAGTTGCATTATCATTTGCTATGTTTGCTCTTTGCACACAAGCACAAGTACATACTCCACCGACAAGTACGAAGTCTGAGATACACCAAGTGGTAGGTCTTACAGATATTAAGATTGATTACTCAAGACCTAATATGAGAGGACGTTTAGTCTTTGGTGATTTAGTACCTTATGGAAGATTGTGGAGAACAGGAGCAAATATGAATACCATTGTTACTTTTGGTAATGATGTAGAAATTGGAGGAAAGAAATTAAAGAAAGGTTCATATGCTATATACACTATTCCTAAAGTAGAGGAGTGGGAAGTTATATTTTATTCAGATACAAATAACTGGGGATTGCCAGAGAAATGGGATGAAAGTAAAATAGCTTTATCAACTAAAGTAAAACCAATGGGATCTGATCGCAAGTTTGAAACGCTTACAGTAGCTGTGAATAATGTGAATATAGATTATGCAGATCTAGAGATTATGTGGGAGAAGACGATAGTGCCTATTCGTTTTACAGTACCTACTGATCAGTTAGCTATGCAGAGTATCGACGAAACATTTGATGGACCAACGATCGTTGATTATTACGGTGCAGCAGAGTATTATTATTTAACTTCTAAAGATCTTACAAAAGCGCTTAGTTGGGTGAATAAAGCGATAGAGAAGTCTGCTGATAAAATTCCATATTACTTCGTACGTCTTAAATCTCAAATCCAAGCGAAAGCAGGAGATAAAGTAGCTGCTGTAGAAACTGCTAAATGGGCATTAGACTTAGCTGAAAAAGCAAATAACCTTGATTATATCAAGATTAATAAAGACGCTATCAGAGAGTGGAGCAAGTAATTTTAATTAATTTTGAAACACTGATTGCTGAATATATAAAGAAAAGATAGTTCTGATGGGCTATCTTTTTTTGTTTATGTAAAGTTGTCATTTTGTGAAACCGTGAAGTTGTTTAGCCTATTATGGTGATCGTTAGTCTATTTTGTTACCTAAGTATATTATGCCGTAGGGCAAGACTGTTAACCGTATACATTCCCAATTCTTGTTACCCCATGCCGAAGGCAAATAACAAAAAAAACACACCATCACAGAAAAACAAAACCACTATAAATCATCTTTTTTATTTAAGTTTTTCCGATTCTATTTTGAATACTTTATCTTTGTGTCTTAACAACACAATCTAAAATATGCTAACAGAATTAAATGCTATTTCGCCTATCGATGGACGTTATAGAGGTAAGACCAATGCACTAGCTAATTATTTCTCAGAAGAGGCCTTAATTAAATACCGTGTACTAGTAGAAGTAGAATATTTTATCTCTCTATGTGAGCACAATGTTCCTCAATTAGCTAATGTACCCGCTTCAGTTTTTCCTGAGTTGCGTAAGATTTACCAAGAGTTTTCTACAGAAGACGCACTGTGGATTAAAGAAATGGAGAAAACGACTAACCACGATGTGAAAGCAGTGGAATACTTTCTGAAAAGCGCATTCGATATTTTAAAATTAGAAGACTACAAAGAGTTTATTCACTTTGGACTTACTTCTCAAGATATTAATAATACTTCTATTCCTCTATTGACAAAAGAAGCTTATGATGATGTATATAAGCCATCTTTACTATCTGTTATAGATAGATTAAAAGAACTTAGTCAAGAGTGGAAAGATGTACCTATGTTAGCTCGTACACACGGACAACCTGCTTCTCCTACTCGTTTAGGAAAAGAGATATACGTGTTCGTAGAGCGTTTAGAACAACAGTTAGCCTTATTAGAGCAAGTCCCTTTCGCAGCTAAGTTTGGTGGAGCTACAGGTAACTTTAATGCACACCACGTAGCATATCCAAAACAAGACTGGAAACAGTTCGGTACTAATTTCGTAGAATTGACTTTAGGATTAAAGCATTCATTCCCTACTACACAAATAGAGCACTATGACCACTTCGCAGCGTTCTTCGATGGGTTAAAGCGTATCAATACGATCCTTATAGATTTAGACAGAGATATCTGGACATATGTATCTATGGATTACTTCAAACAAAAGATTAAAGCAGGAGAGATAGGTTCTTCGGCTATGCCTCATAAAGTAAACCCTATTGACTTTGAGAACTCAGAGGGGAACTTAGGAATCGCTAATGCTATCTTTGAACATTTAGCTGCTAAATTACCATTATCTCGTCTTCAACGTGACTTGACAGATAGTACTGTATTGCGTAACGTAGGAGTGCCATTTGGACATACACTTATCGCTTTTGAATCTACGTTAAAGGGATTAAATAAGTTATTACTTAATGCAGATAAATTTGAACAGGATTTAGAGAATAACTGGGCTGTAGTAGCTGAGGCTATTCAGACGATCTTAAGAAGAGAAGCATACCCTAATCCGTATGAAGCATTAAAAGATTTGACTAGAACGAATACTGTGATTAATAAAGAGGCAATGCATAACTTCATCGAAACATTAAATGTATCTGATGCAATTAAAGCAGAACTTAAAGCAATCACACCAGCTAATTACTTAGGAGTAGATATTCTGTAGTTAGTAATTGTAGTAAATATATAAGCGAGCTCTTCGAAAGAAAAGCTCGCTTTATTATTATACAAAGTTTTGTTTAGTGAATTAATACTTTCTTATTCATATTCAAAATATAGTTTGTCTTCAATTTTTTCTACACTAAATTTGTTAGTTAAAAGTGTTATGAAGGAGTTATCTAATTGTCGATGTTTATTGTAAACTTTGAGATTGGTTCTATAAAAATTATTTACTTGTGTGCAAGAAATCATTAGAGATCCGTTGTCATAGTTTTTTTTAAACAGACCTACTACTTTGTTATTTATAAGATTAGCTTCTATAATTAGTTGTCCATTTTTATTGTATTCTTTAAGAGCCCCTTGCATTAAATCATTTTCATAATTACACTCTCTAGCTTTAATACCATTTTTGTAAAAGGAAGTAAATTTGCCATTCTTCTGGTTATTAGTGTAGGAGAGTTCTATTTGAACATTACCATTGGTATAGTATTCAATACATTCGCCATTTAAATTGTTATCTTTATAATAGCATAAACTCTCTATTTGTCCATTGTCATAGTAAAGTACATTTTTTCCTTCAAGCGAGCCATTGAGAAAACACCCTTCTTCTTCGATACTTCCATTTTCAAAGTAGTAGGTATATGGACCATCTTGTACTCCATTTTTATATGTTTCTATTTCGAGTAGAGCTCCACTTTCGTAGTATTCCTTTCGCTCACCGTGTAGTTTGTCATTGAGAAAAGTAGCTTCGCTAAGTATTTTTCCATTAGGGTGATATTCAACAGTAATTAGTCCATTTCGCATAACTTTTTTGGTTTTAAAAATACTAAAATTATATGATTTTCAAAATGTTAGTTTTTCAATCAGAAACATTATCCCAGAATCAGCATTAGTCAAATACTAGAAAGTAATTCTACTTTATACTTCTTTCATTAGCTCTATAACCATACTATAGTATGCAGAACTCTAATTCGAACCTATCTTGTATAATTGCTTTTCGTTTATCTGTCTATCGCTGATTTTGGGTTAATTCAGACCTGTTTATGGATAAAAAAAACGGGCTATCCTAAGACAGCCCGTTTTATATTTAGAATAATCTAATTCTTATAAGTGGATTACTTCACCATAAGCCATCGCTACAGCTTCCATCACAGCCTCACTCATAGTAGGATGTGGGTGTACAGCTTTAAGGATTTCGTATCCAGTAGTTTCTAACTTACGAGCTACAACTGCTTCAGCAATCATATCTGTAACACCAGCTCCGATCATATGGCATCCTAGCCACTCACCGTATTTAGCGTCAAAGATAACTTTAACGAATCCGTCAGGAGTACCTGCAGCTTTCGCTTTACCAGATGCAGAGAATGGGAATTTACCAACTTTGATTTCGTATCCAGCCTCGATTGCTTTTGCTTCAGTCATACCTACAGATGCGATCTCAGGAGTAGCATATGTACATCCAGGGATATTACCATAGTCTAATGGCTCTACGTGGTGTCCAGCTATTTTCTCAACACATAAGATACCTTCAGCAGAAGCTACGTGAGCTAATGATTGTCCAGGCACTACGTCACCAATAGCATAGTATCCAGGTACATTAGTTTGGTAGAAGTCGTTTACTAAGATTTTATCTCTATCCGTAGCGATACCTACTTCTTCTAATCCGATATTCTCGATATTAGTTTTGATACCTACAGCAGATAATAAAACATCAGCTTCTAATACTTCTTCACCTTTAGCAGTCTTAACATAAGCTTTTACTCCTTCACCTGTAGTGTCTATACGCTCTACAGAAGAGTTAGTCATAATGTTGATACCTGTTTTCTTTAAAGAACGCTCAAATTGTTTTGAGATATCCTCATCTTCAACAGGAACGATGTTAGGCATAAACTCTACGATAGTAACTTCAGTACCCATAGATTTATAGAAGTAAGCGAACTCAACTCCAATAGCTCCAGAACCAACAACAATCATTTTCTTAGGTTGTTGAGGTAATGTTAATGCTTGTCTATATCCGATTACTTTCTTACCGTCTTGAGGTAAGTTAGGTAATTCTCTAGAACGAGCACCTGTAGCGATAATAATATGATCAGCAGAAAGTTCAGTAACTTTACCATCTTTATCAGTAACGTCAACTTTCTTACCTGGTTTTACTTTTCCGAATCCGTCGATAACTTCGATTTTGTTCTTTTTCATTAAGAATTGAACACCTTTGCTCATTCCATCAGCTACGCTACGAGAACGTGCGATAACAGCATCAAAATCTTTATCTACTTCACCACTAATAGTCAATCCGTAGTCAGAAGCGTGTTTAAGGTACTCAAACACCTGTGCCGATTTAAGAAGAGCTTTCGTTGGGATACATCCCCAGTTTAAGCAGATACCTCCTAAATTTTCTTTTTCAACAACTGCTACTTTAAAACCTAGCTGAGAAGCTCTAATCGCAGTAACGTAACCTCCAGGGCCACTTCCTAAAACAATAATATCGAATTTCATATATGTATATATTTCTATATTTTATGCTACGAAAATAATCATTTATTTCTGTTATTGAAAGTTTCACTCTGAAAAGTTGATACCTTGGGAGTAAGGAATTTGTAAGGTAGGAAGCTTATTTGGCTAATGTATACTGACATTTACTATCAAATAGATATATTTATTGATAATCTTCTAAAAAAGTAAGCTCTACATAGAAAGGAAAAAATATTGAGTATTTTAAAAATTGTGAAGTGAAGTAAGATAAAAGGATGCTAATAGGACTATAATTACTCATGAGAAAGAGTACAAAAAAAAGCGATAGGTGAAATGCCTATCGCTGATTTTGGATTTAAGAATTATATATTTTCAACTTCTTTGCCGAATTGAGAATCATACAGGTTTTTATAATAACCTCCTTCTAATTCTAATAAGTCTTTATGTGTTCCTTTTTCTACTATCTGACCTTTATCCATCACGATGATTTGATCTGCATTAACGATTGTTGCTAATCGGTGTGCGATGATGATAGACGTTCTATCCTTTGTTAGATATTCAGTAGCTTTCTGTAGTAATTCTTCTGAGTGCGTATCGATAGACGAAGTAGCTTCATCTAAGATTAAGATACTCGGATTACTTACATAAGCACGTAAAAAGGCGATAAGCTGACGTTGTCCTGAAGATAGCATTACACCACGTTCTTTTACGTTGTAGTCATATCCACCTGGTAGTTGTAAGATAAAGTCGTGAATACCTATCTTTTTAGCAGCCTCGATGACAGTTTCTCTTGATATAGCAGGATCGTGTAGTGTAATGTTATTATAGATCGTATCACTAAATAAGAACACATCTTGAAGTACCACTGCTACTTGTTTGCGCAGTGTTGCTAGTTTATATTCATTGATGTCTATTCCGTCTATACAGATAGACCCGCTGTCTATGTCATAGAATCTATTTAATAGATTAATGATTGTCGATTTACCAGCACCAGAGCTACCTACTATAGCTATCGTACTGCCAGATTCTATATTAAGATTGATTCCCTTTAGTACTTCGTGATCTTCGATATAACTAAATCTCACATCCTTTAGTTCTATTTTTCCTTTGAACTGAGGGGCTTCTATTGTTCCACTATCGTTGATCTGTTCTTCTGTTTCTAATACATCGAATACTCGTTCGGCAGCGATTATTCCCATCTGCATCACATTAAACTTATCTGCTATCTGTCTCAGCGGATTGAATAACATTGTGATCAACATCGTATAAGCAAACAAATCTCCAAAAGATGTTAGGTTATCCCCCTGTACGATAGACATCCCTCCATACCATATCACAAATCCTAATGTCAGTGATGACACGATATCTGCGATAGGGAAGAAGATAGAGTTATATAAGATATTCTTTAACCAAGCGACATTGTGCTTGTTGTTTATCTCTTTAAATTTCTCGTATTCTATTTCTTCTCTAGAGAATAGCTGTACAATCTTCATTCCTGTCAAACGTTCTTGTACGAATGTATTTAAATTAGAAATCTGTGTACGCACTTCTTGGAATGCTGTCTTCATGTGCATTTGGAACACACGTGTCGCATAAAGTAAGATAGGCATTGCTATTAGTACAATACAACTCAGTTTCCAGTTCATATAGAACATAATACACAGTACCACGAACATCTTAAGCAAGTCACTGACGATCATAAATAGCCCTTGACTAAAGATACTCGCTATAGATTCGATATCTGATACAGCACGAGTTACTAGTTTACCTACAGGTTCGTTATCAAAGTAACGCATTCTGAAGTTGATAATCTTATCAAATAACTTCTCACGCATATCCTTCACGATATCTTGCCCTAGCCAGTTCGCCCAATAGGTAAAGAAAAATTGAGATAATACTTCGAATAATAGGACTAATCCCATTAATCCGATATAGACTAAAAGCCCTGTTTTATCTTGTTTCTGTACATATTCATCTACTGTTATTTTTAGCATATAAGGACGTATAGCCGCAAATATAGAAAGGGATATAGCGAATACGACTACCCAGTTAAAGCGACTTTTATAAGGCTTTGCGTAGTTTAATATTTTTTGGAGTGATAATGATTTTAATGGTTTCATAAGTAAGGGTAACTAACTTGAGTTAAATAAAGACCTTTTCCAGGAACAGAGAAGCCAGCTTGGCCTCTGTCTTTGCTCTCTATTATTGTTCTGAAGTCATCTAATGTTATTTTTTCTAAGCCTACACTGACTAAAGTACCGACGATAGCTCTAACCATGTTTCTTAAGAATCTGTTAGCAGATACTGTAAATATAAGTTTATTATCAGGTAGTACTGTCCAGTGGGCTTTATATATGGTACAGTTAAAAGTAAACACATCAGTATGCGTTTTAGAAAAACACTCAAAATCTTCGTACTCAAATAAGATTTGAGCAGCCTCATTCATCAGTTCTACATTAAGAGGTCTGAAGTGATAGTAGCTTCCGGCATTGCAGAAAGCATCTTTAAACTGGTGTATGTGATAATCATAAGTGCGTGCTGTCGCGTCAAAACGCGCATGTGCATCATCTGCTACATGATGTATATCAAAAACAGCAATGTCTTCAGGTAAATAAGAATTCATTCGCTTGATTAAAGAATCCTTGTCAAAGGGCATATCGTAATCGAAGTGTGCATACATCTGTCTAGCGTGTACTCCAGCGTCAGTTCTACCTGCTCCTACTAGTTCTATAGGGGTGCGCAGTAGGGTGGAAATAGCTTTTGTAAGGACTTCCTGTACTGATATAGCGTCTGGTTGTAACTGCCATCCGTGATAATGCGTTCCGTTATATGCAAATTCTAAAAAATATCTCAATGTAATTCTCTTTGTTTTGTAAAGGGCAAATATACTTTAAAAACGCCATTAGGCAGATTATGTTATTATAAAATTAGGAATTAGGAATCGATAATGGGTGATGAGTTTTCGTTCATTGTAATTCTGTTATAAGGTGTTTCAATTTTTAGGTATTAGAAAATTATTTCTACTTTTAACTACATCGCAAAACTACAATAGTTAAATTTCTTTTTTGAGAGAAGGGCACTTTTGGGTAAAAAAGGGCAAAAAAGACCACTTTTTGTCTAAAAAGGACTCTTTGTTTAATGTTAATATGTTGATAATAAATGTATTATATTGCTATGTCCCCCCATTCCTTCGGAAAGGCTGCGGAAGAATCCAGCAATTGTTCGGAAAGAGGGCCTGTTTTCCGAAGAACTACAAAAGTCTTCTACAACCCTTCCCGAACAGACTCCTCAAAATACCCTTCTCGGCCCTTTGTGTATAAGGGATTTACGATTTTATGTGATTATATATCTTTTAGGACAGCATAGGTAAAGTTAGGCAAAAAATGATCAAAAGTGGCGTTTTCTTCCCTTTGATTAAAATTCCAATTTTAGTATCCTGACCTTTGCAAGTGTTTTGTAATGAGGTGTATTATATAATCACAATCAAATTTGAGCAGAGGTTCATTTCTGTTATTTTGAGTATTGTTTTATTGGATAATTCGTGAGGTATGCGTGCAGTATACGTGCTGAATCAGACCTCCTGAGCAAACATTGTGCTGTGATACTGCACTTATTCAGGAGGTGTAAGGAAGGTGAACGGGGAATTAGGAGTGGAGTTAAAGCTGATTTAGTAGAGATTAAAAAGGAGTATTGTTAATCAGAGTAATTCAAAATGACTATTTTTACGACTTTGTGATTATAAGCAAAGACTAACCAATAAACCTAACTATATTAAAAATGAAAAAATTACTAATATTGCTAAGCTTGTGTGTGAGCACGTGGGTACAGGCACAGGATTTTAATCAGTATTTTGAGAATAAGACGTTGCGTCTAGATTATGTGTTCGGAGGAAATAACGATAGACAATTTATTTTACTAGATGAGCTAGTCTCTCTACCTACTTGGGCTGGGCGTACGCATAACCTTGGAGAGAATGCCTTAAAGGGAAATGGACAAGTAAAGGTATTTGATGAGAAGACGAATACATTGATTTATACGAATAGCTTTAGTACTTTGTTCCAAGAGTGGTTATCTACTGATGAGGCACAGAAGAATACGAAGAGTTTTGAGAATGTGTTTTTAGTGCCTTTCCCTAAAGAGAAAGTGCGTATAGAGCTAGTTTTATTCGATGCAGATGGAAAAGAGAAAGATAAATTAGTTCATCAGGTAGATCCTAAAGATATCTTGATACACGCTAAGGGAACTAAAGATGTGACAAAACATAACTATGTTCATAAAGCTAAAGACAATGCTAAAGCAATTAATGTCGTATTCGTAGCAGAGGGGTTTAAAGAAGAAGAAATGGATAAGTTTACAGATGCAGTTAAGGTATCAATACAAGAGATATTAGCACATAAACCATTTGATAAATTTGCTGATAACTTTAACTTCATTGCAGTGGAGAGTGCTTCTAAAGATTCGGGAGTAAGTGTTCCGCGTACTGGAGAATGGAAGACGACAGCTGTAGAGTCTAATTTTGATACGTTCTACTCAGAGCGTTATTTGACTACCAATAGAATTAAGAAACTACACGATGTATTAGCAGGTATTCCTTACGAGCATATTATTATCTTAGCTAATACAGATGTATATGGTGGAGGAGGTATCTATAACTCATATACGTTAACGACTACAGGACATAAAGATTTTAAACCAGTGGTGGTACACGAGTTTGGACATAGTTTTGCAGGATTAGCAGATGAGTATTTTTATCCTAATGATGTGTTGAGTGATTTGATATCTAATCAGACTGAGCCATGGGAACAGAATATCACTACTTTAGTAGACTTCGATAGCAAGTGGAAAAAGATGTTGAAAAAAGGAACTCCTATTCCAACGTTAGCAAAAGACAGTAAGAAATATCCTGTGGGAGCGTATGAAGGTTTAGAAGGACGTAAGGTGTATAAAGGAACATTAGATTGTAGAATGAAGACTAATCAATACCCTGAGTTCTGTCCAGTTTGTCAGAATGCAGTAGAAGAGTTAATTTTGTTCTATACAAAATAAAGTAAGTTAGAGCCTTTCATTTTTGGGAGGCTCTTTTTTTAAGATTTAGAGATAAATGAAGAAAATATTATTGTTATCAGATACACATAGTTGTATAGATGAGTCTATCTTAAAGTATGTGCGCCAAGCAGATGAAGTGTGGCATGCTGGAGATATCGGAGATTTAGTAGTGACAGATACCATTAAATCTTTAAAACCCCTTAAAGCAGTATATGGCAATATAGATGGGAATGAGGCAAGACTTGAATTTCCTGAAGAGATAGTATTTGAATGTGAAGGGATGAAGGTGTATATGATACATATCGGAGGATATCCTGGAAAGTATAGAACGATAGTTAGGGATAGAATTGGCAGAGAGAAACCTAATATTTATATCTGCGGACACTCACATATCCTTAAAGTACAGTTTGATCAGGAGATGAATGTATTGCATATTAATCCTGGAGCAGCGGGGATCAGCGGATTTCACCAGGTGCGAACGATGTTGCGCTTTACGATAGATAATGGAAATATAAAAGATATGGAAGTTATAGAATGGTCTAAAAACAAAAAAGCCGAACTATAAGTTCGGCTTTTTTAACGCACTAATAAACTAAGATGTTAGGTTTATCGTAATCGATCCACAGATTTTACAAGATCTTCATCCTTCTTAATGGCTCTGTTCGCTAATACAAGGAACAGGATAGAAATAATAGGGAGGAACATCCCAATACCTTTCTCAGAAACAGCTTCCGCAGTTTCTCCAGATACCGCTAGTGTACGATATACAAATAATCCTAAAAGTATAAAGTTTGATATTATATTCACTCTATTGAATACAAACTGTCTTTGTCTATTATTATATCCTAAGATAGTGATTACTGTCAATGCTGTCGATAGTCCAAAAAGGATAGTCGCAGGAGGGTTCATCATAAAAAAGACTTCTTCATTTAATCCATTATGCCATAAAGGAAAGATGAAAGGTAATACCCCCATCACTATAAAAACGATAATTAAATAAACTGTTTGAATTCGTTGTATCATAATTAGTAATAAATATGAACTACAAAAATAGCGTTTCTTTTTTTTAAAAACCTATTGTTTATTAAAATTTATTCGTAATATTGCATCAGTACTGCCGTAAGTTCTTCATAATACGGCAATTCTATTTTAAATTTCCATTCTTATTTAAAATATACACAACTCAATATTTATAATCTATAAACATTTATATGTTTGAAATTTCCGAACTAAAAAAAATGAAGGTCGCAGATCTTCAGGAGATTGCTAAAACGGCAAAAATTGCTAAGGTGGCTTCTTTGAAAAAAGATGAACTAATAGGGCAAATCTTAGAACATCAAAAAAAGACTAATGCAGAGGATAGAAAAGCGCCTGTAAAAGCTAAAGCTGTAGAAAAAGCTCCTTTAGTAGAAAAGAAAACTCCTATAGTAGAAAAGAAAGCTCCTATAGTAGTAGAAAAGAAAGTGGCTGTAGATAATTCTAAAAATGAAGTGAAGACACAGGCACAGACACAAAATGCAAAACCAAATAATACTAAGCCTTTAGAGAAATCTAAAAGACCTAGATTAGGACAAGGTGATGAAGAGGGGAAAGTAGAAAGTAAAGTAGAGCAAGCGTCTCGTGTGTTAGCAGATAAGCCTCAACGTCAATCTGTAGAGCAGAATAAAGAGAAAGCTAGAACTCAAGAGTCAAAAAAAGAAGGAGCAAGTGAGCAAACTTCTGACGCTAGAGCAAATAATAATGAGAATAGAAGAGATTTTAAAAATAAAAATCAAGGCGATAATAATAATCGTCGCGATGGGCAAAAACGCGATTTTAAAACTCGTCAACCACAACAAGGGCAATCACAGTCACAACAACCGCGTACAAATAATAACAATGCAGAATCAAATGCACCTGTATTAGACAATGTAGTGGTGAGAGATGAAGTGGTGAATGCAAATGCAAATGATAATACTGTTGTTCTACAAACTGAAGGAGATAATTCAAAGAAAAACAACAATAATCAAAATAATAATCAACAGAATAAAAATAATAACAACAAAAAGAATAATTTCAGAGAGCCTGATTATGAATTTGATGGTATTATAGAGAGTGAAGGGGTATTAGAAATGATGCCTGATGGATATGGATTCTTGCGTTCTGCGGATTATCACTATTTATCATCACCAGATGATATTTATTTATCTCAGTCTCAAATCAGATTGTTTGGTTTAAAGACAGGAGATACTGTAAAAGGTGTGGTACGCCCTCCAAAAGAAGGAGAGAAGTTCTTCCCTTTAGTTAAGGTATTAAAAATTAATGGTCACGATCCACAAGCTGTACGTGATAGAAATTCATTTGAACACTTAACACCATTATTTCCAAATGAGAAGTTTAACTTAGATGGTAAGAGTAGTACTATATCTACGCGTTTAATGGATATGTTCGCACCTATTGGTAAGGGACAACGTGGTATGATTGTGGCTCAACCTAAGACAGGTAAAACAGTACTTTTAAAAGAGGTGGCTAATGCTATAGCTGCTAATCATCCTGAGGCATACTTAATCGTGTTACTTATCGATGAGCGTCCAGAAGAGGTTACAGATATGCAGCGTAGTGTGAATGCTGAAGTTATCGCTTCTACATTTGATGAGCCAGCTGAAAGACATGTTAAAGTAGCTAATATTGTATTAGAGAAAGCGAAGCGTTTAGTAGAGTGTGGTCACGATGTAGTGATCTTATTAGATTCTATCACGCGTTTAGCTAGAGCATATAACACTGTTCAGCCTGCATCAGGTAAAGTATTAAGTGGAGGGGTGGATGCAAATGCATTACAAAAACCTAAGCGATTCTTTGGTGCTGCACGTAATATAGAGAATGGTGGTTCTTTAAGTATAATCGCTACAGCTTTAGTAGATACTGGATCTAAAATGGATGAGGTAATCTTCGAAGAGTTTAAAGGAACAGGTAATATGGAATTACAGTTAGATCGCAAGTTGGCAAACAAGCGTATCTTCCCAGCAATCGATATTACTTCTTCAAGTACACGTAGAGATGATTTATTATTAAATGAATGGGAATTAAAGCGTTCATTAATGGTAAGACGTTATATAGACGATATGAACTCTGTAGAGGCAATGTCTTCTATTATTGACAATGTGAAGAATACTGCAAATAATGATGAGGTATTAAAGAATTTAAGTAAATAGAATATTACCCTGTATGTATATTGAAAAGAGGACATTTACAAATTGTAAATGTTCTCTTTTTTTGTTTACATAGTTCTTTTTAGTTGTGTATCTTCGTTTAGTGTCATGCTGGTAATTTATAGGGAAATAAATTATTTCTATAAAAACTTAAGTGATTGATAAAGAGTTTTTTTGAATGTAATTTTATCCAATTTAAAGGTATAATTATAACATTCTCCTTCTCTTATTACATCAAACGGATATATATTCTTAGTTTAACCCAGATTAAGCATTAGCCAAATATTGCAAAGTATTTCTACTTCATATCTCTTTCTACAGTATGCCTTTAGAAGAAATTCAGAGCTACTTTGTATAATTACTTTTCGTTTATATGTCTATCGCTTAATCAGGGTTTAATTTTTCAGATAAATGTTTTGCAAATAGTAAGAAAGTTGTTTCTTTGAAAGGATTATCCTTAAGTATATTTTGAGCAAAGGTTTACTAAGATATTGGAAGAAATAGAGAAAGAATATGTATGGAATAATAGTGTTTATAGTAGTAGCTGTGCTAGCTTATGTAATAGCAAGAAAGTTTCTTACTGTGAAGCGTTTTGATAGTGATGAAGAGTATTTAAAGTATAAACAGGAGCAAAAAGAATTATTAGAGCAAGAAGAGGAGGAATGGGATGATGAGTTTATTGATAAGAAAAGCTTTGATTTTCTTTTTTTGGGAGCTGTTGCTACTATTCTTTTTTTGGTTTGTGGTCTATTTACGGGTAATTCCTTTTACTTTATTTTAATCCTGTTTGTTATTACTGCTATGTTATACTTGTATTTTTATCCTCCTAAAGGAAATTTCTAGTTGTTATATCGATTAAAAAAGAGGGGAGGGTATGAGTAATATCAAGTGATGAACAATAAATAGTGTAAAAAAGATATGTTAAAATAGAAAAATGTTTTCCTTTTAAATGATTAGTATTAAGTGTTTTAATTTTTTCGTTTAAAAAAAGAGTGATATTTTTCTTTGATAGAGTTTGTATTTACGGAATAACGTTCTATATTTGCACTCGCAATAACGCAATAGGCTACGTGGCGCAACTGAATAGCGCATCTGATTACGGCTCAGAAGGTTGCAGGTTTGAATCCTGCCGTGGTCACTAAGTTTTATGAAAATAGAACTGTGATAATAAAGAATAAATAAGGTATTAAGGCCGAGTGGCGCAACTGAATAGCGCATCTGATTACGGCTCAGAAGGTTACAGGTTTGAATCCTGTCTCGGTCACAAAAAGCTTCTCATTTGAGAAGCTTTTTTTATTTATATCCTTAAATTTGCAGATAGCGTTTAAATGATTATGAATTATATAAAATAGAATGAGATTAGTAGTTTAACCCAGATTAAACATTAGCTAAATACTGTAAAGTATTACTACTTCATATCTCTTTCATTTACTCTAAAACCATATTAGAATATGCTTTAATCAGTAATTCAGCGCTATTTTGCATAATTACTTTTCGTTTATATGTCTATTACTTAATCTGGGTTAAAGTACACTAGAGTGTGGTTTAAGAGTAATTGAAGTTATGTAAATTAGAATTAATTCGTTGTAAATGATAGTTGTAAATTTAGGGTATATCTATTTTTGCTGTAGATCTTAGTTGATAATGAAAGAAAGTTATATTAAATTCTGGTGGAAGTCGGGTAATGAACATAGTGTTCATTCTCCATTTATATTTAATCTATTAACTAAGGGACTTTATCCTAAAGACAGTAGATGGAGTGGACAAGCAAAGAAAGATGCTTTTATATCTCGTTTAGAAACTTATTATGCACCTAAGAGTATTGGGGGTATAGGAGAGAATAAGTCTTTATTATCTAATGTAGTCGATTTAAAAACGATTACAGATACTGTTGACATGATCTTAGTGTCAAAGTATGATCAGGAAATAAATGTGGCTCTGTTGTCTTGTAAAATGCATAATGAGAGTGTTCTTATTATAGATAGACGCAGTGGTAATGAGGAAACTGAATTACTGTGGGCAGACATTGTCAAGGATGAGAAGTTTACTGCCACTATTGATTTTTATTATTTTGGGGTAGCCTATGTTCGTTCTGAACAATTAAAACAACATTTCGTACTTAGAATGTAGTTTCATCTTATCTAGTTATGCATATTTTACTTATCTTAGAAGAACTATTTGTTTATCGTTTAAAGTGTTTACTAGAAGCCATAATAATTATTTAATGCTGCTGTATTGACTTTGTATTAATAAACAATTTGTGTTTTTGATTAAAATCAAGGTAGATATGCCAAATAATATTATAGAAATAAAGGACATTAAGCGCGATTTTAAATTAGGTTCAGAAACTGTACACGTGCTGAAAGGAGTTAATTTAGAGATAGCTCAAGGAGATTATGTTGCGCTTATGGGGCCTTCTGGAAGTGGAAAGTCTACGTTAATGAATATCTTAGGATGCCTAGATACTCCTACTTCGGGTGAGTATGTTCTAGATGGAAAGGATGTGAGTGTACTTAAAGATGATCAACTAGCAGAGATCCGAAATAAGAGTATTGGATTTGTTTTTCAAACGTTTAATTTACTTCCACGAACTACAGCTTTAGATAATGTAGCACTACCTATGGTATATGCTGGAAATACGAAGTCTGAACGCGATTCTAGAGCAAAAGAAGTTTTAGGACAAGTGGGGTTAAGTGATCGTATGGATCACCATCCTAATCAGTTGTCAGGAGGGCAACGTCAGCGTGTGGCTGTTGCTAGAGCTTTAGTTAATAAACCTGCTATAATCTTAGCAGACGAACCTACTGGAAATTTAGATACAAAGACTTCAATAGAGATTATGCATTTATTTGACGAAATACATGCGAATGGGAACACAGTAATTCTTGTTACTCATGAGGAAGATATAGCTGCGCATGCACATCGTATTATCCGTTTGCGCGATGGTGTAATAGAAAGTGATGAACGAATTAAGTAAAAGAGGTGTGTAGCTTCTTATTTTGTTGTATTTTGGATGCTTATTAAACCAAGAGATATAGATTTATGAAAGTATATACAAAAACAGGGGATAAAGGGACTACGGCATTATTCGGAGGTACACGAGTACCTAAACATCACATCAGAATAGAAAGTTATGGTACAGTAGATGAATTGAATTCTTATATAGGATTGATTCGAGATCAAGATATGAATCAGTTATATAAGAATGTTTTGATAGAAATACAAGATAGATTATTTACTGTAGGAGCTATATTAGCAACTGATCCCGAAAAGGCAATTTTAAAAAATGGCAAGGAACGGTTAAATATTCCAAAGATAAGTATTGGAGATATCGAATTATTAGAGAATGAGATTGATAGAATGGAAGAATCATTGCCTCCAATGACTCATTTTGTTTTGCCTGGCGGACATACTACGGTGTCATATTGTCATATTGCTAGATGTGTTTGTCGTAGAGCAGAACGGTTGTCAGTAAGTTTAAATGAAACAGAGGCTGTAGATGAGTCAGTATTGAAGTATTTAAACCGACTTTCTGACTACTTATTTGTGTTGGCACGAAAGTTGACTTTTGATTTACAAGCTGAGGAAGTGAAATGGATTCCAAGAAAAGAAGGTTAAAAATGTTATTTTCTCTATAATTGGTAGCTATCTAAAAGCGACGTTCTTGAAAATATCAGAAATAAATAAAAAAAAGCTTGATAATTTCATAATAAAAATTATTTTTGCATTTAAAATTTAAAAACAATAGAGATGTATTGGACATTAGAATTAGCATCTTATCTAAGTGATGCTCCATGGCCTGCGACTAAGGATGAACTTATTGATTATGCTATTAGAACAGGAGCTCCTCTAGAGGTAGTAGAGAACCTTCAATCTATAGAAGATGAAGGAGAGATCTATGAATCAATGGAAGAGATTTGGCCAGATTATCCAACAGACGAAGATTATCTTTGGAACGAGGATGAGTATTAAGATATAAATTAGAAAAAAAGCCTCTAAACAGGCTTTTTTTTTATTTAACTTTACGATTTGACAGTAATAAAAAAATAAACCACATAAATTTATGAGTATCATAAACAGCATATTAAAGGTTTTTGTCGGAGATAAATCAGAAAGAGATATCAAAGCTATCAAGCCTTTAATTGAGAAAATAAAAACGTATGAAGGAGCTTTATCTAGCCTTTCTAACGATGAATTAAGAGCGAAAACAATTTACTTTAAAGAAAGAATTCAGCAGTCTAGAGCAGATCAAGATGCTAAAATTGCTTCTTACAAAGAAGAAATTGAGAAAACGCAAGATATCGATAAGAGAGAGTCAATGTATGCAAGCATTGATAACTTAGAGAAGGAAGCTTATACAAACTCAGAGAAATTGCTAATGGATATTTTGCCAGAAGCATTCGCTGTAGTAAAAGAAACTGCTCGTCGATTTAAAGAAAATGAAACTGTAGTAGTGACTGCAACTGAGCAAGATAGAATATTCTCAGAAAGTAAATCTTATGTTACTATAGAAGGAGACAAGGCTCATTGGGCTAACTCTTGGTCAGCAGCAGGTAAGCAAGTTACATGGGATATGATTCACTATGACGTACAGTTAATAGGAGGTATCGTATTACACCAAGGTAAAATTGCAGAGATGCATACAGGGGAAGGAAAAACATTAGTAGCTACTTCTGCTTTATACTTAAACGCTTTGACAGGAAATGGAGTTCACTTAGTAACAGTGAATGACTATTTGGCAAAACGTGATAGTCAGTGGAAAGCACCGTTGTTCGAGTTCCATGGTATGACAGTTGACTGTATTGATAATCACCAACCAAACTCTCCAGGAAGAAGAGCAGCTTACGCTTCAGATATTACATATGGTACGAATAACGAATTCGGTTTTGACTACCTACGTGATAATATGGCTCATACTCCAGAGGAATTAGTACAAAGAAAACACAATTTCGCAATCGTGGATGAGGTGGATTCAGTATTAATTGATGATGCTAGAACACCATTGATTATTTCTGGACCAGTTCCACAAGGAGATCGTCATGAGTTTAACGAACTTAAACCAGAAGTGGCTGAGTTAGTTGAAATGCAAAGAAAACTTGCGAATGGATTCTTAGCAGAGGCTAAAAAACTTATTCGTGAAGGGAATACTAAAGAAGGTGGATTCTTATTGTTTAGAGCATATAGAAGTTTACCTAAGAATAAAGCGTTAATCAAGTTCTTAAGTGAAGAAGGAGTAAAACAATTACTTCAAAAAACTGAGAATTACTATATGCAGGACAACAATAGAGAAATGCATAAAGTAGATGAGGCGTTATATTTCGTTATTGAAGAGAAAAATAACCAAGTACAGTTAACAGATCTTGGTATTCAATATTTATCAAAAGATACAGATCAAAGTTTCTTCGTACTTCCAGATATTGGAGTTGAGATAGCGAAGATAGAAGCTAAGAACTTGTCAATTGAAGAAGAAGCTGAGGCTAAGGAATTATTATTCCAAGATTTCGGTGTGAAAAGTGAGCGTATTCATACATTAAGTCAACTATTAAAAGCATATACATTATTTGAAAAAGATACTGAATATGTGGTAATGGATAACAAGATTATGATCGTAGATGAGCAAACAGGACGTATCATGGATGGTCGTCGTTACTCAGATGGATTACACCAAGCTATTGAAGCAAAAGAGAATGTGAAAATTGAAGCAGCTACTCAAACGTTCGCTACAATTACACTTCAGAATTACTTCCGTATGTATAATAAACTAGGAGGTATGACTGGTACTGCTATCACAGAAGCAGGTGAGTTCTTACAGATTTACAAATTAGATGTAGTAGAAATTCCTACTAATAGAGGAATCGCACGTGATGATAAAGAAGATAAGATTTATCGTTCAGTACGTGAGAAATATAAAGCAGTAATCGAAGATGTAGTAGAGTTATCAAATGCAGGACGTCCTGTGTTAATTGGTACAACATCAGTTGAGATTTCTGAGTTATTAAGTAGATCTTTAAAAATGCGTGGTATTAGACACAATGTGTTAAATGCTAAGTTACATAAACAAGAGGCTCAAATCGTAGAAGAGGCAGGTCAATCTGGTATTGTGACTATCGCAACGAATATGGCTGGTCGTGGTACGGATATTAAATTATCTCAAGAGGTTAAAGACTTAGGTGGTTTAGCAATTATCGGTACAGAACGTCATGATTCACGTCGTGTTGACCGTCAGTTAAGAGGTCGTGCAGGACGTCAAGGAGATCCAGGTAGTTCACAGTTTTATGTGTCTCTAGAGGATAACTTAATGCGTTTATTTGGTTCTGATAGAGTAGCGAAATTAATGGATAGAATGGGGTTAGAAGATGGAGAAGTTATTCAACATTCTATGATGACTAAATCTATTGAAAGAGCTCAGAAAAAAGTAGAAGAAAATAACTTTGGTATTCGTAAGCGTTTATTAGAATATGATGACGTAATGAATGCTCAACGTGAAGTAATCTATAAACGTAGAAAACACGCGTTATTTGGAGAGCGTCTTAAGGTGGATATCGCAAATATGATGTTTGATTTATGTGAGCGTATTATCGATACAAATAAGATGGCTAATGATTATAAAAACTATGAGTTTGATATCATTCGCAATTTCGCTACTAATAAAGTAGTTAGCGAAGAGGAGTTCGCTAAAGATGATGTAGTAACACTTGCTAATAAGCAATATGATATCGTTTTTAAAGCATATTCTGAAAAATGTGAGCGTAGTGCTGCTGAGGCATTTAAAGTGATCAAGAATGTTTATGAAACTAATTCAGGTCAGTTTGAGCGTATCGTGGTTCCTTTTACAGATGGTGTTAAGACAATTAATATCGTTACAAACTTAGAAGAAGCTTATACTAGTAATGGTATGTCATTAATTAATGATTTTGAGAAAAACATTACATTGACTATCTTAGATGAAGCTTGGAAGAAACACTTAAGAAAAATGGATGAGTTGAAACAGTCAGTACAGTTAGCTGTTCATGAGCAAAAAGACCCATTATTGATCTATAAGTTTGAAGCATTCGAGTTGTTTAGAAAAACAATTTTTGAAATAGATTCAGAAGTTATGACTTTCTTGACAAGAGCAGATTTGCCTCAACAAGAACAACAAGTAGAAGAGATTTCTGAAGCTTAGTAAGTATAAAGATATCAAATAGATATAAAGTAAAAAAGACGTGTTTTAAGCACGTCTTTTTTTGTAGGTATAAGTGAGGTGTTTTTATAAAAAGTGCT
>JBOFGJ010000409.1:0-9176 GCA_051649065.1 Flavobacterium sp.
CCCTTAGAAGAATTGTTTAATGAAGTAATTCAATTAGTTACTAGTGCTATATTCGTTACAGGAGGTCTATATAATGGCTTACAAGCTAAAGAGTATTTAAAAAAAGGAGCATCATTAGTATGTTATGGATCTTTATTCATAGGAGCTGATGAAAGCAATGCTATGGAGTACCAAAAAGAACTTTTAAGTCAAAAGTTACCAATAGAAACAGTTGTTACAAGATCCTTTTCTGGTAAATTTGCTAGAGGAATTCTTAATAAATTTAGCATATACATTGATAATTCTAAAATAAACATTCCTTTATATCCTATTCAGAATATTTTAACACAAAGATTAAGAAGTTTTGCAAAATCAAAAAAAATGCATAACTTTAATTCTCTTTGGTGTGGTACTAATGCGCACTATGCTAAAAGAGAAAAATCACTTAATATTATAAATAATTTGATTAAAGAAGTATATGGCTTATAGTTTTCAGTATCGTTTTTTAAAGAGTGTAAATTTAGAAGAGCTTTTACAAGTATTTAATAAATCTTTCTCAGACTATGTTGTTCCGATGAAACTATCTATGGAGCAGTTAAGAGACAAGATTAAAGCAGAAGGTATTGATTTAACGATCTCAGTAGGTGCTTTCTGTAATAAAGAATTAGTTGGCTTTATCTTACATGCTAAGAACAATGACTATCTATACAACGCAGGTACAGGTGTTCTACCTTCTTTTAGAGGTAATAATCTTACGACTAAAATGTATGATTACGCTATTCCTTTGTTTAAAAGTTTTAATATGCGTAAAATTAACTTAGAAGTAGTAAGTTCTAATGAGACAGCATGTAAATCTTATCGCAAGATTGGGTTTAAAAAATGGAGAGTTTTAAATAGTATAAGAGGAGTTGTTTCTATAAAGACTCTAAAGTTTGAAGATGTTGAAGGTTTACAGATTAGCAACCTTCCTTACTATGAATATTTAATCTCTTTTGCAGAAAAGGACATTATCCCTACTTGGGAAAATAATGAGTTCTGTATTCATAATTTTGAGACCTCTCTAACTATACGAAAGGCAACTATCAATGGTACAACTACCGTCGGCTATATTATCTTTGATGCTAAAGCAAATAAGATACTTCAGATATGGGTAAAAGAAGCTTATAGACGCAAGGGAATTGGTTCTTATTTAATTAAAGAACTTATAGGTAATGATAGGAGTTTTTTAGTCACTAATATAGATGGTCAAAACTTTGGTATTCATTCCTTCTTTAAATCTGTTGGTGGAGAACCTTATCTAGAGCAAGTAGAAATGGAAATGCACTTAGACTAGATAGAAGAAGCAAGGGACAAATAGCGTTTTGCCTTTGCTTATTGCTTACTTTAGAATTATCCAAACAAGAACGAAGTCATACTTAAAGATCCACCTACATACTTATCATTAAAGACATGTGTATGATCTGTATTATTGACTAAACCAAGGGTATATAATAGTGGAAAATAATGATCAGGTGTTGGTATGGCATTCCTTAAGCTTACTCCCTGATTTTTGTAATCCAAAAGTTTGCTGTATTCTCTAGACAATACAGCTTTTTTGACTAATTCATTACTCTCTATTGCCCAGTCAAACCCATAATTATCTGTGTTCATATTCCCCCAGTCTATGGCAGACAAGTTATGTACTATATTTCCACTACCGATAATTAATACACCTTTCTTTCTAAGAGCTTGTAACTGTCTTCCTATTTCTAGATGATAGTTGGCATCTTTATAATAATCAATGCTTAGCTGCAATACTGGCACATTAGCTTCAGGAAACAGATGGCATAGTACAGACCATGCTCCGTGATCTAGCCCCCAAGTCAAATCCTCATGAATTATCTTCTGTTCACTTAACCCGACAATCTCTTGGGCTAATAAAGGGCTCCCTTTAACATCGTAGTTAACATCAAATAATGCTTTAGGAAAACCTCTAAAATCGTGTATTGTATTAAGAGTAGAATTACCTGTTACTAATGTCCCCTTGGTTAACCAATGAGCAGAAATAACAAGAATAGCCTCAGGTTTTGGTAATTGTTTACCTAGATTCTTCCAGTAGTTAGAGAATTCATTATCCTCTATCGCATTCATAGGAGATCCATGTCCTATAAATAAGACAGGCATTACCTCTTCTCTATCTTTTAACCAAAATAAGTCGTTTAAAACCTGATTTTCTTTCATAGCTTTTGTTTTTTACTCTGCTAATATTTTTTTGATATCTCTATTATCTCCATAGATTACCATAATATCTCCTTTATTAAGCACTGTTTCATAAGAAGCAATACCTTGTACTTCATGTATTTTCTTATGTAAACCGATAAAGCTTTTTTCTTCTTTTATCTTAAGTGTTGTTAATACAACTAAGTTAAAGTTAGTTCTAAAACCAATATCTCCAAGTGTTCTACCAGCAAAACGATCAGATACAGTAATCTCAACGATACTATATCTTCCATTAATTTCGTAAGAATCGACTACTCCTTTTATACATAACTTCTTAGCCCATCTCTCTGCAGTTTCTTCTTCAGGATGTACTATTTCGTCTACTCCTATAGCTTGTAACACATTCTCATGTACAGGCGTTATAGCTCTGCTGATAAGGCGTTTTACATTTAGGTTTTTAAGTACCGCAGTAGTCATAATATTAGCTCCCTGGTCTTCTCCAATAGCTACAATAACGATATCCGTATTAGCTAGTGGAAGCCCTGACATAACATACTGATCTGTGGAATCTAGACAGATAGTATGTGAAATTATATCTTTATAAGCATCTACTCTAGCCATATTCTTATCAACACCAATGACTTCATTTCCTTGCTCCGTTAATTTTTGAGCTAGTGAAGCTCCAAAGTTTCCTAAACCAATAATAATATATTTCATGCTATATTCTAGTTAATCAGAATTTCTTCTGTTGGATATCTATAATTTGTAAGTTTTTCTTTTTTACTAACTGCAATAAGGATTGTCAACATACTTACTCTACCTATAAACATAAGCATAATAAGAGTTACTTTACTAGGATCTGTTAATTGTGCCGTTATACCAGCGCTTAATCCTGATGTACTATATGCTGAGAATGCCTCATAGGCTAATCTTAATAAATCTGTTCCCGGTTCGAAAAAGGAAAGTGCAAAAATAGCTATTCCAATAACAAATAAAGATAAGAAGATAATAGCGAATGCACGTTGTACAGATAACTGATCTACCTCTCTTCTATATACTTCTATACGAGATTTTCCTTTCATTAACGCCCATATATTAAGAATAGCGATAGCAAAAGTACTTGTCTTAATACCCCCTCCTGTTGATATAGGAGATGCTCCAATCCACATTAATAAGATAATTAATAAGAAAGTAGATACACTAAACAAATTATTATCTACTGAGGCAAACCCCGCTGTACGTGGGGATGTAGCAGTAAAGAAAGCTGTAACTAATTTACCTATTCCATCGTGTTCAGCTAATGTATTATTATATTCTAATACATAAACTAAGAAAGTACCTCCTACAATTAATGCAACTGTTGTAATCAAGATAATACGTGTACTTAGATTAATAACGCGAGGAACATATACCTTAGCTTCTTTCTTACTAATAGGCAATAAGCGATTGACAATTAAGTGTTTTACATACTTGTATACATTAAATACAATAGGGAATCCAAGACCTCCCATTATAAATAATCCTGCTATAATAAGGTGTAATGGATAGTTAAATCTATATTCAAAAGTATATAAGTTCTCTGGCAGTGTACTGAATCCGGCATTACAGAATGCTGATACAGCGTGAAATATAGAGAAGAATACTCTATCAAAAAGTGAATCAAATTGTTGATGGCGTATACTTATAAAGATAGCTATCATTCCTATAAATTGGATAATACCTGAGATAATAATAATTCGTTTAAGAGTTGCGAATACATCTCCTAATTTGTCTATATAAGACATATCTTTAAGAACTAGCTGATTACCATAAGATGCTTTTCCTCTAAAGAAGAAGCTAAAGTAGCTAGCTAATGTCATAATACCAAGACCTCCACACTCCATCAAGAAAATCATTACAGTCTTGCCAAATATAGTAAACTGAGCTCCAATATCTACTGTAGATAAACCTGTTACACAAACAGCACTAGTAGCTGTAAATAGCGCATCTATATATCTTAAACTTCCAGGAGTAACTGTTGCCTTAGGAAAAGATAACATAAAGGCTCCTATAAATATGATTACTAAGAAACTAACCAGAAAAAGCTGAGCAGGATTCATTCTAGTGTGCCTTAAATTAAGCTGAAGAACTGAAAATTCTCTAACTAACATTAAGAATACTCCAAAAAACAAAACTGCATTACTATCAAAAAATCGAATAGTATGCTCTGCTTGCCATCTAGCGATTAAAATAATCAAAAATAAAAGTACACTGAAAATATCGAATACGCGTACTCCAGTAGTATCATAGTTGTCATGAGTAAAGTAACGACTCACGATAGCTACTAACCCCACAGTTATACATAGATTGTATAAAATATTAAGTTGACTGTGGTAGTCGTTTAAAGTATTAAACCCTAGATCATAAATCAATAAGAACAAAGTCATAAAACTGATCCAGAAAGGAAGGCGAAATAAGACAAACTTAACTTGTTTAACTAGGTTATCTTTTAAATAATAAAGTGGCATTTTATAGAACTAATTCTTTAAATAATCTGTTTAATACTCCTTCTACATCTTCTGTCATACCAGGATGCGGTCTCGAAGCTTGTATACATGAACTCTTAACTGCAGTAAGCCATCTAAAACGCTCTGCTGCATCTAATAAGCTTATCGGTGAGATCTTGCAAACTCCTTTAGCAATTCGTTCGAAGGCATCTACATGCATTCTAAGTGTTTGGATATCTAGTTCACTATCATAACAATTAATCTTTTGCTCATTTAAATAAAATGCAGAAACTAATGTTTTCTTTGATTTACAAAATACCAAAACTCCTATATTGATAAATTCTTCTCGTTCTACCTTAGGAGTATATCTAATTATTGAATACTCATATACCTGCATTGCGATGTTTTTTAGCTTCGTTAACAAATAGATGAGAATTAGCTAGTCTACTCTTTAAAAACTCAAAATAAACAGTTCTAATTTCTTCAGGGTTTAAATCGCTTTCTTCCCATTTTAACCAATCTGTAGGTATTTGATTAGTAATGCACTTAAGGTCTTCTTCTTTAAGTAATCCTTTAAATTCTGTATCCACTATATCAAGGTCATTTGCTACTGGTAATAGCACATGATCTTTAATAAAAGAAAATGGAGTTAAAGCTCCTTTTTCCCAATTAGTGAAAGAGTGGTGAAAGTAGAAAGAAGCGCCATGATCAATTAACCATAACTCTTTATGCCAAATTAGCATATTTGTATTTCTAAACGTGCGGTCTACGTTGGTAATAAATGCATCTAACCACACAATCTTTGAAGCAAGTTTGCTATCTATTACTAAAGCAGAAGGATCATAAGTCAATGCTCCAGATAGAAAGTGCAGTCCTAGGTTTAATCCTTTGCTAAATTGAAGTAAGTCTTGTATCTCCTCATCAGCTTCTGTTCTTCCAAAAGCTTCATCTAACTCTGCAAATACAAGTTCAGGTACCTGTAAGCCCAACTGCTGCGCTATAAGAGCACCTAATAGTTCTGCTATAAGTGCCTTCACACCATGTCCAGCTCCTCTAAACTTTAAGACATACTTAAAGTCATCATCTGCTTCTGCAAGAGCAGGAAGTGAGCCTCCCTCTCGCAACGGCATAATATACCTTGTCACTATTACAGTCCTTAGACCTTCTCTATTCTCCATTTGCTTTGTTTCTAATAGAAATATTGTGCAATATTAACTAAAAAACCCCCAAAGTAACTTACTTTGAGAGTTAAATTTTATATTGACGCTATTTGTGCTTTTTAAGAGTTTACTCTTGTTTATAAAATATTGTCTTTTTATGTATAGGGCAATCAAATCGATGCGAACCAGGTAAGTATGCTGTGCTCATTAGAAATTCATTGACTATCTCCCCGCCTACGAATTTAAAGTGCTTTTTAAATAACTTTATCCATTCTGCTAGCTCTAACGCCTTATGTTGGTCTAGCCATTGTTTAAAGCTGCCGTGTGCTTGCTGTAAAGCTATAATTTGATTTGCATTATAAATAGCTGCATTCACTTTTAATCTGTTGCGTATGATACCACTATCTTGTAACAGTCGCTCTATATCCTCCTCCTTAAAGCTAGCTACTTTAACAATATCAAACCCTGCATAGGCAAGTTGAAAGTTCTTTCTCTTTTGTAAGATAGTGTTCCAGCTAAGGCCTGCTTGATTAATCTCTAGAACTAAACGTTCGAATAACTCATTATCATCTGTTAACTCAAAGCCATACTCGTAATCGTGATAATATTTGTTAGGATTATCAGAGTCTAGCGGAAGTTCGTTACAGAAGTCGCAGTAGTGTTTCTTGACAGCCATTGTTAGTTAAGTACTTTTATCTTAGCGTCAACTAATACTTTTCTGAAAGCGTTCTTAGCATCTACTGACTTAAGCCCATAGATATCTCTAGTCTTTCTATTATTAAGCTTAACTACAGCTTTAGTAGCTAATCCCTTAGGCATTTTTACATACTTAATATCGTGCTTGTCTATGTTGCTAATAGAAGTATTCACTAAAAAGTTCTTCACTACTATATATAAGAACATAGCGACAACAATACAGAATACATAATCCATCTCATTAGGCTGTTGCCAATTAGCGGTATATAATCTTACTGAACCTAATATAAGAATAGAAATAGACATCACTCTAGAAGAAGTTAATCTTCCTTTATAATTGTCATTTATCTCTAATTGTTTGGTCTCTTTATTAAACTTAATCATTTATCTCATTTTTATAGAAACAAATCTACTAATAAAATAGCGTATTAAAAGCCAATATATTGTTAGTATTCTGCTATTCTTCTAAATAATTAGAGCCAATTAAGTTTACTTATTTGGCTCTAGTTAAATTATTTTATATGAAAGTATAAATAAGACTTTCCTTTGTTTAAATTTCCTTCAGTACTATTTGATATCTTATCTTCTATTCTTAGATATCCCGCTTGAAATCCTACTTCTAGATCCCCTTTGTAAACTTGTTTGGTTTGAAGATAATATTTAGTTTCAGGATCTTTCTCTAATTCTTCTTTAGTGGCAGGTCTATTAGATAGAATACTTACTACGCTAGGCATCTTCCCTGCTTCTACAATTGGACTAATAGCAATCTGTTCTGGATAATCCCAAATAAGCTTACAGTCTTTATTGTCTTTACTTTCAAACACAGTATACTTTAAGACTTCTTTTTGTTCATTTATAGCTAATACATCTAGTTTTTTACAAGTACTACTATTTGAATCTAATAATCCTACTGGTAGATTACCTACTTTATTTCCAGCATACTTTAAATTACCTACAGGTAGTTCACTTAAACTTTTTAATGTTGTATAAGGAGCATCAAATATAGGATCCCCTTTAGCGTTATTATCATCACTCTTGCTACATGATATTGCTAATATAGCAATTACCATAATTAAAAATTTCTTCATTCTCCGAACTGTTAATTAGTTGTTAATACAAACATAATTAAATTAAGAATAAAAAAAAATAAGTTGCTTAATTAATTCAAACAAAAAAGCCCAAGTAGATTATACTTGGGCTTCTATATTCAATACTTGTAATTACTTACACGTGTAATGCTCTGTTATCAGTTGCAGCTAACGCAGCTTCTTTAATAGCTTCTGCGAAAGTTGGGTGAGCGTGAGACATTCTAGAGATATCTTCTGCAGATGCTCTGAATTCCATAGCTACTACTGCTTCAGCGATTAAGTCTGCAGCACGAGCACCTACCATGTGGATTCCCAATACTTCGTCAGTATTTTTATCAGCTAATATTTTAACTAATCCATCAGTTTCAGCACTTGCTCTTGCACGTCCTAAAGCTTTGAATGGGAAGCTACCAGCTTTATACTCAATTCCTTCAGCTTTTAATTGTTCTTCTGTTTTACCAACTGAAGCAACCTCAGGCCATGTGTAAACAACACCTGGGATTAAGTTATAATCGATATGAGGTCTTTGACCAGCTAAGAACTCAGCTACCATTACTCCTTCTTCTTCTGCTTTATGAGCAAGCATAGCACCACGTACTACGTCACCGATAGCGTAGATATTAGAAGCTGTAGTTTGTAAGTGATCATTCACTTCTACTTGTCCTCTATCTGTTAATTTGATTCCTGCTTTATCAGCGTTTAACCCATCAGTATAAGGACGACGTCCTACAGCTACTAATGTGTAATCTCCTTCTAGAGTAACGATTTCTCCTTTTTTATCTTCAGCAGTTACAGTTACTACATCACCTTGACGTACTACTCCTTGTACTTTGTGAGAAGTATAGAACTTCATCCCTGCTTTTTTAAGCACTTTAGTTAATTCTTTAGATACAGCGCTATCCATTGTAGGTAATACTCTATCAGCATATTCTACTACAGATACTTTAGAACCTAATCTCATGTAAACTTGACCTAACTCAAGTCCAATAACACCACCACCGATTACGATTAAGTGTTTAGGTACTTCAGGTAATTTTAAAGCTTCAGTAGAAGTAATTACTCTTTCTTTATCTAAAGTAATGAATGGTAAAGTAGATGGTTTAGATCCTGTAGCAATGATTGTATTCTTTGCTTCGAATGATTCTACAGTCCCGTCTGCTTTTGTTACATTGATAGTAGTTGCGTTCTCAAATGATCCAACTCCTTCAAATACAGTAATCTTGTTCTTATCCATAAGGTACTTAACACCTGATGATGTTTGATCAACTACTGCTTGTTTTCTTTCGATCATTTTTGATAAATCGAACTTCACTTCTCCAGTGATTTCTATTCCGTGATCAGCAAAATGAGCCATCTCTTCTACGTGGTGAGAAGATGCTAATAATGCTTTAGAAGGGATACATCCTACGTTAAGACAAGTTCCTCCTAAGTTAGAGTACTTCTCTACGATAGCAGTTTTAAATCCTAACTGTGCACAACGAATTGCTGCTACATATCCTCCAGGTCCTGAACCAATTACAACTACATCAAATGAATTCATAATATATTTTACTTATATGTTGTTTTTA
>JBOFGJ010000410.1:0-2748 GCA_051649065.1 Flavobacterium sp.
ATGGAGCATACTTAGGGTTTTTAAATCCGTCATACATAACGCTTAAGATAGATAAACATACGTCTAATCCGATAAAGTCAGCTAACTGTAATGGTCCCATTGGGTGAGCCATACCTAACTTCATTACTGTATCGATCTCTTCTACACCAGCCACACCGTTGTATAGTGTTTCGATAGCCTCATTAATCATCGGCATTAAGATACGGTTCGCTACGAATCCAGGGTAATCATTAACCTCTGTTGGAACTTTGTCTAAAGCTTTAGACAGATCCATAATCGCTTTAGTTACTTCATCACTTGTATTGTACCCTCTGATGATTTCTACTAATTTCATAATAGGCACAGGGTTCATAAAGTGCATACCGATCACGCGCTCAGGGTTCTTCACCACAGAAGCAATCTTAGTGATAGAGATAGAAGAAGTGTTAGATGCTAAGATTACATTTTCATCACATGCTTCGCTCAGTTGTCTAAAAATATTAAGTTTTAACTCTACATTCTCAGTTGCAGCTTCTACTACTAAATCAGCATTTGCTACACCATCTTTAATATCAGTATAAGTAATGATATTCTCTATTGTCGCTTTTTTGTCAGCTTCAGTGATGCTTCCTTTAGCGATCATACGATCTAAATTCTTAACGATCGTAGTCATTCCTCTTTCGATAGCAGCTTCTGATATATCGATTAAAAGAACTGTAAAACCTTTTTGAGCAAAAGTATGTGCGATACCATTCCCCATCGTTCCAGCTCCAATAACAGCTATTTTTTTCATAATGGTTAATTTATTTTTTTTGATGTTAATTTATTTTTTCTCCATTGCCTCGATGATTTGATACGCTAAGCGAAGTGCTTTAGTACCGTCATCTAAAGTTACGACAGGAGTAGTCTTGTTAACTATCGCATCGTGGAATGTTTCTAACTCGTCTAATATAGCATTATTCGCTAATACTTCAGGGTTATCATAGTAAATTTGTTTCTTAACGCCTTCTGCATTTTGTAAGATTAAGTCGAAGTCACCAGGTGTTTCTGGAGCTTCTTTCATTTTTACTACCTCACATGTTTTCTCTAAGTAATCCACAGAGATATAAGCATCGCGTTGGAAGAAGCGAGATTTACGCATATTTTTCATTGAGATGCGGCTAGCAGTGATATTAGCCACACATCCGTTCTCAAACTCTACACGTGCGTTAGAGATATCTGGAGACTCACTAAGTACCGCCACTCCGCTAGCACTTACGTGTTTTACTGGAGATTTGACTACGCTTAAGATAGCGTCTAGATCGTGTATCATTAGGTCTAATACTACAGGTACATCTGTCCCTCTAGGGTTAAACTCAGCTAGACGGTGTGTCTCGATAAACATCGGATTCTCTATCTTAGGAACCACAGCGATAAACGCAGGGTTAAAACGCTCTACGTGTCCTACTTGACCTAATACATTATATTTAGTAGCTAATGCGATAATCGCCTCAGCTTCTTCAATAGTCGTAGTAATTGGCTTTTCTAAGAATACGTGTTTACCAGCTTCTATAGCTTGTTTAGCACAGTCAAAGTGAGAAAGGGTAGGTGTAACGATATCTACTACATCTACTGCTTGAATTAATTCTTCTATAGTATCAAATTTTCTATAGCCAAATTCTGCTACCACTTTATCAGCATTCTCTTTAAAAGGATCATAAAATCCTACTAATTCATATTTTTCAGATTGGTTAAGTAAGCGTAGGTGAATTTTACCTAGGTGGCCTGCTCCCAATACTCCAACTTTCAACATAAAACTATATTTTGAAAACAAAAATATAATTTATTTATCTAAACTTTCAATATTCGAGGTGAAACTTTTATTCAATTAGAATCTCAGGGCATATAGCGATTGCTTTTGTAAGAAAATAGTGGTTATTTTGTGGTAAATAATATTTTAATAGTGAAAGATTCTGCAAAACATCAAGGTCTTAGAAACCAGTTGGTTGAAGTGCTTAAGCAAAAAGGGATTGTTGATACGAATGTTTTAGACGCCATTAAGCGAGTACCACGTCACTTATTCTTAGATTCAAGTTTCGAGGATTTTGCGTATCAAGATAAGGCTTTCCCAATCGGCGCTGGACAGACCATCTCACATCCGTATACTGTGGCATTTCAGTCACAACTACTTCAAGTAAAAAAAGAAGATAAAATCCTAGAGATCGGTACAGGTAGTGGCTATCAGACTGCTGTGTTAGTGGCTATGGGAGCTAGAGTGTACAGTATCGAAAGACAAAATGAGTTGTATAAGAAAACATCTGCACTATTACCTAAACTAGGTATTAGACCTCGATTGACTACTTTTGGGGATGGGTATAAAGGTCTTCCTAATTATGCCCCTTTTGATGCGATTATTGTTACAGCAGGCGCACCATTCATACCCCAAGCTTTATTAGGACAAATAAAAGTAGGAGGTAGGCTGATCATTCCTATCGGAGACGAACAGCAAATAATGACGGAACTTATCCGCATCAATGAAAAGCAATTCGAAAAACACGAACACGGTGACTTTAAGTTCGTGCCTATGTTAGAGAATAAGAATTAGTTAATAGTTAACCGCGGACGGTTAACAGTAGGGGCGAATTGCAATTCGCCCATTCTTATTCCCATCCCATTCCTATTCCCATCCTATTCCATCTACGCTATCTTAATCTAATAATCTCAATTAGAGATTATTATGTCTTTAGTTGCTTTGCAAAATAATTGTTAATTAGTGTTTTTTACTTCTTG
>JBOFGJ010000411.1:0-5731 GCA_051649065.1 Flavobacterium sp.
TTATGGTCTATGCGAGGCATAATGCTGTACAGCTATTAAAAGAAGACCCTACATTAGAGAGTCCTGAAAATCAAAGAATCAAAAACAAATTAAACCTTCTGAATAGCTCAACAACTATTTGGAACTATATAAGCTAACACACAACACCTATGAAATTAGTATTCGCATCGAATAATAAAAACAAGATTAAAGAAATCAAAAACCAATTACCTGATACCATAGAGATACTGAGTCTGGAAGATATAGGATGTAATATAGACATTCCGGAGACAGCTGACACCATAGAGGGTAATGCCAAGTTAAAAGCTGACTTTATCAAGAGACACTATGGATATGACTGTTTCGCTGATGACTCAGGCCTAGAAGTAGATGCTTTAGATGGAGCACCAGGAGTATACTCTGCAAGATATGCAGGCGAAGAAAAGAGTGACGACGCTAATATCGACAAGTTACTAGACACTTTAAAAGAGGAAAAAAACAGAAAGGCAAACTTCAAAACTGTGATTTGCCTTAATCTACATACAGAGACACACTTCTTCACAGGTATCATTGATGGACAAATTTTAAAAGAACGCCAAGGTACAGAAGGATTTGGTTATGACCCTATCTTCGTTGCTGACGGTATGGACAAGTCTTTTGCAGAGATCGATATGGATGCAAAGAATGCAATCAGTCATAGAGGAAAAGCAGTACGTCAGTTAGTTGACTTTTTATTAAAAGGATAATACCTCTAGCCATATACAAGAGCAGTAATTAACTTCAATACTGCTCTTCATTTTACAAATCAGTTCTTTTTTTTATAAAAAACACATTATTTTCACCTGACATTTCCTTTTCGGCACGCTTTTCGCTGTTTTAAAGTCATTAGATAACAAAAAAAGAGAAGATTTTTCTCTAAAAAGACTGAACTAGTTGGATATAGTATATTTTTATAGTGTTAAATAAAAATAGTATTCACAAGTCACTTCACTACTTAAAAAAGAAGAGGAACTACCTAATAATCAGCGATACAAGTAACAATCTCACTATTTATACAGATAGAACTCAATTACACATACTTCAAGGAAAATGATTAAAACTACGGTTTAAATTATTTTTGAATAATAAACATGCAATAACTACAATCATAAGCTGAATAGTAGTATATTTGCGGCTATTTTAATATTTATATGAACAATTTCGAACAATTAGGATTAAATGAATCTCTTTTATCTGCGATCAAGGATATGGGGTTTGAAAATCCATCAGAGATCCAGCAGAAAGCTATTCCATTACTATTAGAGAAAGATACCGACATTGTTGCGTTAGCCCAAACGGGGACTGGGAAAACCGCAGCTTTTGGTTTTCCTTTGATTCAAAAGATAGACGTTTCTAATAAGAACACACAAGGTCTTATCTTATCGCCGACTAGAGAGTTATGTTTGCAAATCGCAAACGAAATTAAACAGTACTCGAAGTATGTAAAAGGACTTCACTCAGTAGCTGTTTACGGGGGTGCTAGCATAACAGAACAGGCTAAAGACGTAAAACGTGGAGCTCAAATCATTGTAGCTACACCGGGTAGAATGCAAGACATGATTAACCGTGGTATGGTTAACATCAAAAACATCCAATATTGTATATTAGATGAGGCTGATGAAATGCTTAACATGGGATTCTACGAGGATATCACATCTATTTTATCTGATACTCCAAAAGAAAAAAACACATGGTTATTCTCTGCTACAATGCCGCAAGAAGTTGCGCGTATCGCAAGAGAATTCATGAAAACTCCAGAAGAGATTACTGTTGGTCACAAAAACCAAGGTAACGTAAATGTAAGCCATGAATACTATTTAGTATCTGCTAGAGATCGCTACCCAGCGCTTAAACGTTTAGCAGATGCAAATCCAGATATTTTCTCTGTAGTGTTCTGTAGAACTAAAAGAGATACTCAGTCAGTGGCTGAAAAACTTATCGAGGATGGATACAACGCAGCTGCATTACACGGTGACTTATCACAAGCTCAACGTGATGCTGTAATGAAATCATTCCGTGGTAAACAAATCCAAATGCTTGTTGCAACTGACGTTGCTGCACGTGGAATCGACGTAGATGATATTACTCACGTAGTAAACTACCAATTACCTGACGAAATCGAGACTTACACTCACCGTAGTGGACGTACTGGACGTGCTGGTAAATCTGGAACATCTATGGTTATCGTTACTAAGAGTGAATTAAGAAAAATTCAACAAATCGAGCGTATCATCAAAAACAAGTTTGAAGAGAAGCCAGTTCCATCTGGAATTGAGATCTGTGAAATTCAATTATTCCACTTAGCTAACAAAATCAAAGAAGTTGAAATTAATAATGAAATTGAAGCTTATTTACCAGCTATCACTGAATTATTACAAGACTTTGATAAAGAAGAAATCATTAAGAAAGTAGTTTCTGTAGAGTTCAACAGATTCTTAGAATACTACCAAAAAGCTTCTAATACAATGGCTAGCGTATCTGCTGGAAGAAACAATTCAAAAGAAGTACCTACTGATGGTGCAGTTCGTTTCTTCGTTAACTTAGGTGCGAAAGATGATTTAGATTGGATGACATTAAAAGATTTCTTACGTGATACTTTAGAATTAGGTCGTGATGATTTATTCAAAGTTGATGTTAAAGACGGGTTCTCATTCTTCAACACTGAAGCTGAACACGCTGACAAAGTAATGGAGATCTTAAACGGTCTTGAGTACAAAGGACGTCGTGTGAATGTTGAAATCTCTAATAATGACGGTGGCCGTAATGGTGGACGTCGCGATCACAACAACCGCGGAGGTGGTAGAAGTGGTGGAGGATTTAGAGGTGGTGAAAGAAGATCTGAAGGTGGATATAGAGGTGGAGAAAGAAGATCTTCTTCATCTGATAGATCTGGAGGTCGTAGCGACAGAAGATCATCATCTGAAGGTGGATTTAGAGGTGGAGAGAGAAGATCTTCTTCATCTGATAGATCATCATCTGACAGAGCTCCTCGTAACGAGCGTGGATCAAGAAGAAGTAACGATGGTGACTCATCTAGAAGAACTAGAAGAGACTAAATTGTTAATTTTTACCAAATAGTACATAAAACTGTAAAATATCTTTTATTTTTAGGCAATCTTAAAAACTATGAGAAATTTTACAGTTTTATTATTTATAATACTTTCGTCTTTTACTGCCCTAGCGCAAAAAAGCAACACAGTAAAGGGGACTATTTTAAATGACAAATCATTTTTACCCGTAGATGACGTAAACGTTATCAATACTACCAAAGTTAAAGGTACAATCAGTAAGCGAGATGGCTCTTTTAGTATAGAAGCCAATCTTAATGACTCGATACACCTATCTTATCCAGGCTACATACCTATCAAATTAAAGGTAACCAATGACTGGTTAAATAACGAAAATCTTAAAATATACTTCACTGAACAGACTATTGTATTAGACGAGATTGTCATCAAGAAGTTTGAATTAACTGGGTATCTAGAGGTAGATACTAAGCTTATCGAACTAAATGATAAAATGCAATTTGACTTTTACAGAAGAAATCAAACTCCTTACTATGGTACAGCTATGGGTACTTTCTTTAGTCCCGTAGACGTAGTCTATAACCTATTCAAGGGAAAAGACAAAAAACTTAAGAAGTTAGAAGCTATTAAAGAGGATCAAAACATGATCGCTTTAATGCAAACTAGATATGACAGAGAGATCGTTTGTGGTCTTCTAGAGATAACTAGAGAAGACATCGTTAAATCTTTACAGAACTGTAACTATAGTGATAGATTTATCTATACAGCTACAGACTTCCAGATTTACCAAGCATTAAATGACTGCTATGACAACTCTAAAGTACTAGCAACAAAAAAACGAAATACATCCAATTAATGGATGTATTTTTTTTGCTCTATTTTCACTAATTGTAAATATGATAGAATAGAAATAAACCCTATTTTTGTACCAATAACAACACATCACTAATATAAACTACTTCACAGAAAATGAATATCATTTTAAAAACTGCAAAAGTAATTGATCCAACTAGCCCATTTCACAACCAAACTGTTGACATTCAAATAGAGAATGGGATAATTACTAATATTGCTAATCAAATAGACAATAACGAATTTGAACAAGTAAAGTATGACAACCTGCATATCTCTCAAGGTTGGTTTGACAGTTCAGTTTGTCTAGGTGAACCAGGTTTCGAAGAAAGAGAAAACATCGCACACGGATTAGAAGTGGCTGCTAAAAGTGGATTTACCCAAATAGCTGTAGAACCGAACACCCACCCTATCATTGACTCTCAAAGCATCGTGAGCTTTATCAAACAAAAAGCATTCGGTCAGACAACTGAGTTATTCCCTATCGGGGCTTTAACGATGAAATCTGAGGGTAACGACTTAGCTGAGTTATTCGATATGAAAAATGCAGGTGCTATCGCTTTCGGAGATTATAAAAAGTCAATCCAGAATGCTAATGTCCTTAAGATTGCTCTTCAGTATGTACAAGACTTTGATGGACTTGTAATCGCATTTTCTCAAGATAATAGCATCAAAGGTAAAGGTGTAGCAAATGAAGGCCTAGAAAGCACAAAACTAGGCTTAAAAGGCATCCCTACACTTGCAGAAGAAGTACAAATAGCTCGTAACTTATTCTTACTAGAATATACAGGAGGTAAAATACACTTCCCTACTATCTCTACGGCTAAGTCAGTAGAACTAATCAAAGAAGCTAAACTAAAGGGGTTAAATGTAACATGTAGCACAGCAGTTCATTTATTAACGATGACTGACGAGAAGCTTAACGACTTTGATACCCGATTTAAAGTATTGCCTCCACTTAGAGACGAAGCAAATAGACAAGCTTTAATCAACGGGGTATTAGATGGAACGATTGACTGTATCACATCTGAACACAATCCTCTAGATATAGAGCACAAAAAACTAGAGTTTAACAGTGCTTCTAATGGAACCATCGGTTTAGAATCTGCATTTGCCGCTTTAAACACAGTGCTTCCTATCGAAGTAGTAATCGCTAAACTAACAGCTGCTAGAACAATCTTCAAGATAGAAGAACAACCTATAGTAGTAGGTAACAAAGCGAACTTAACACTATTCAATCCTAAAAAAGAATATATCTTTACCAAAGAAGATATACTATCTAAATCTAAAAACTCTGCTTTCTTAAACCATGCTATGAATGGTGAAGTTTACGGAGTAATAAACGGAGATAGAAAAACATTAAAATAATTTAATTAATCAAACATAATGCTGAAGACTTTTAACGAAAAGGAAATCGAAACAGGTAGAACAATGGCTGTAGTAGCGCACCTAACAATAATAGGTTGTCTTATCGCTATATTTATGAACCTAGACCCTAAGAATAGATTCTCAGGTTTTTACATCAAGCAATCTTTTGGGATATGGTTATTCTTTTATGCATTAGCCTACACAGTTGGAAACTTTAATTCATGGGCTGTTTCAGGACCTTTTTACTTCTGCTTTATCATTATTTGGGCTTATAGCTTTATAGGAGCTGTAAGCAAAGAAGTTAAACCCTTACCTGAGGTAGGTGTGTATTTTCAAAAATGGTTTGACAAATTATCTGCATAAATTATGGATACATCACTTTCTATTTCATATTTGGTTCAAGAACCTAAAGTTATAAAAGACAGTAACCCTGTTATCATCTTATTGCATGGATATGGTAGCAATGA
>JBOFGJ010000412.1:0-1331 GCA_051649065.1 Flavobacterium sp.
TCTCTTGTTTGATTACTTCTTCTTGTTCCTCTAAGACTGCTTGTTCAACATCTAAAGGTAATTGAGTTTGATTGGGATCCTCAAAACGTTCTCGGCTTTGACCGAACTTCATGCGCTCAAGTAGCTTTACACGATATTCAAGTTCTGTATTTTTTTCTTCTAGTTTAGAGGTCTTTTCTTCTAAGCTAATAGTTTTCTTCTCTAACTTAGTATTTACTTTTTCTTGCTTGGAAATAGTTTTTGACTGCTGTTTTATAAGTGCCAAAAGTTCTTGTTTCGATAAGTTTTCTAAGTCTATTTCCATGAAGTAAATATACGTCAAAAGCCTTACTTATACAAGAATTAAGGCTGTTTTATCTCATGGAAAACCGCCTTTTTTGACTACTTTTTATCACTTGTATTCCTTCAATCATAAGTACCAAATCACTCCAACTGATTTGAGTCCGATTATGAATAGGAAAAGCAAAAGTACCTTGTTCTAGTCGCTTGTGATATAACACAAAACCACCTGTTTCCCAGTGTAAGAGTTTCATCTGATTACATCGACGATTGATAAAGACATAGACACTTCCATTATGAGCGACTTGATTAAGCTCGTTTTGAACAAGACCACATAGACTATCGAAACTCTTACGCATATCACAGGCTGATTTATACAAATAGAATTGATGATTACTACTTAGACTAAACATTACACAAGGTTTACTAATGAATAGAGTTCGCTTAAGTCTTTCGTTTCTACACGAAGTTTCACTCCATTAGGATATACAATTTCGTATTGTTTATCTTCTGTTTTTGATGTTTTACCTATGGCTATAAAATTACTTGATGACTCTTGTACTGCTTCATTCTTATACTTAATCACCCAATAGCTAAATGTCGCTAGGTTAATTCCGACACTTTCACAATACTTTGATTGTGTTAATCCACTTGTTTTCCAATCCTCTACATGAGAGTACATAATTTCTTGTTTGCTCATCTCTTTATTATTTGAGGCAAACTTATTATCTTACATTAGCTTATGAAATATGTGGTTGCTCGGGCGGATACATTAAAAGCATTATTGGTAAATATAATAATTGAGTCAACTCCTAAGCCAATCTTATCAAATAAAAGTGATACACTCAACCTGTTTCAAGATCTTCTAAAACAAGTTGATAACCTTCATAATAACGTTAGTTATTATGCTCAGAAACTTAAGACATCTCCACAAAATTTAAATGCTATTTGTCGTAAAACACTAAAACAGTCAGCCTCAGAGATAATAGCTAAGCATATTATTGATGAAGCAAAAAGACAATTGTTATACTCCCAAAATAGAATTAGTGAAA
>JBOFGJ010000413.1:0-2740 GCA_051649065.1 Flavobacterium sp.
AAAAGGGAATGTGCGTGTAGAACTAGTAGATGAATCTGTTTTCAAATTAAGTAATACCTTTATGGTAACATTCTTCCAAGGAGGTAAACTTTATGATAAGAACTATACCTTCTTAGCGGACACTTTAGGAGATAAACACTTAGAAACATTGCCATTCACAACTAAGAAAGGGATCATAGCTAAGTAATATAACAATCTCAAATACAATCGTTAATAACACCTCTATTTATAATCAATCCAAAGGTTAGTTTGTTTAAATTGGTATACCAATCTTAAAACTTGATTATTATGAAAATAAAGAACCTATTATCTATTATAAGTTGTTTAGGCATTCTTATCACCTTATTCTCTTTTAACTCTTCGTCTATAATCACGGAGACTAAAGCCGGAGATCCTGTATGGAAGAATCTAAAAGTTTTGCCACAAGATATCTCTAATGATAGTCTTAAAGGATTAATGAGAGGCTACAATGATGCATTAGGAGTGAAATGTGGATATTGTCATACGCCAATCGAAGGAACTGATAAACTAGACTTCGCTGCGGATACTAAAAAAGAAAAAGAGTTCGCTAGACATATGATCACGATGACTCAGAAGATAAATGCTGAGAATTTTAATTGGGAGAATCATCCTAAGCCAGAATCAATAGATGTAGTGACGTGCGCGATGTGCCATAGAGGCAATACCAGTGCTACTAAATCACTGAAAAAATAAATTCAAGAAGAGCGTATTTCTGATAGAAATACGCTCTTTTTTTATGTCTTATTTGTTAAACAATTGCTTATTCTTCTTACATTTAAGTGTAAATATGCTATAAATTACACAATCCAAAGTTAATCAGTCCAAAATGAAGAAAACCAAAGACACACAGAGTTTCCAACTAGACGTTACTGAAAAATATCTACTATTTCCGATTAACGATAAGAAAAACAAAAACACTATTACAATACGAGATAATCAAGGAAATCTATTCCTTACATTTAATGCTTGTATTACAGACAAGCATCCTAAATATTATATTAAAATAGATGTACAGGCGCTAACAGATACTTCAATTGAGATAGAGATTAGTACAAGTAAACCACTTTTGCCATTTGCAGAATTCATAAAGCAAACTGAGTCTTATGAGCACCCAGATGTTGAATTACACAGGCCAGCATACCACTATAGTTCTCCAGATGGTTGGATTAATGATCCTGTTGGTTTATTTTTTAATAAAAACATCTACCATCTATACTATCAACACAATCCTTATGGAATGAAGTGGGGCAATTTGAGCTGGGGCCATGCTACTTCAGAGAATCTAATAGATTGGACTACCCAGCCTTTAGCTTTAATACCTAATGAATTAGGAGCAATATACTCTGGTAGCATTGTAATCGATAAGCACAACTGTACAGGGTTTGGAGAAAATGCGATTATTGCCTTATACACAGCTGCTGCAGATACACAAACCCAGTGCCTAGCTTATAGTACAGATGACGGTTATACTTTTACTAACTATGAGCATAACCCTATATTAATAAATACAAATAAAACAGACTTTAGAGACCCAAAAGTATTTTGGCATACCGAAACGAATAAATGGGTTATGTCATTAGCCACATCACCTACTATTTCATTCTATAGCTCTACTGATCTAAAAGAATGGACACTATTAAGCGAATTTGGTTCAAGTATAGGGTCACATAAAGGAGTATGGGAATGCCCAGACTTGTTTAAACTTCCTTATGGCAAAACACATAGATGGGTGCTTCTAGTAAGTGTTGATACTGGTGGGCCTAATAAAGGTAGCTCAACACAATACTTCATTGGTAACTTCGATGGTACAACTTTTACTGCAGAGGCATTGCCTTATCCACTATGGTTAGATTATGGTAAGGATTGTTACGCTGGTGTGACATGGCATAATAACCCTAAAGATAAGCCTCTCTATATTGCTTGGATGAGCAATTGGCAATATGCTAATATGCTTCCTACAAAAACATTTAAAAATGCAATGACCTTACCTCGTACGTTAGATATAGGAACCAATGGAGAACATATGATAGTAAAGAGTTATCCAATCAGAGAGCTAAAGAAAAAGAGAGAGCGAATAGAAGAGTTCCCAACACAGCTTGTAGATAAAGCTGTCGATATAAAATATCTGCTAGATGATAATCAAGGAGTGTATGAACTTATACTTGACTTCGATATCGTAGATCTTAATACATCTAAAATACATGTTTCCTTACAAAATACAGTAGGAGAATCTTTACAATATACATTCAACTTGAACAAAGGCAAGCTTGTCTTTGATAGATCAACAACAGGAGAACACTCATTTTCTAAAAGGTTTTGTAAACATAAAATCACTGCTCCTCTACAAATAGAGAAGAAATACAAATTAAAACTATACATAGATAAGTGCTCTGCAGAACTATTTATCAACAAAGGAAAAACAGCGATGACGAATCTCATCTTCCCTACTGAACCTTATAATACACTAAATCTAACAGTAGAGAATGGAAGAATAGATATCACCAAGTTCAGAATATACAGTTTTCACGAGGAGGAATAGACAGACAACATATTAGCCAATGATACTATCTCCTGACTTGCCCCCCCCTGTCGCACTAAAACAAAAATAGCGCTGTATATCAGTTAATTATATCTTTTGAGATTGTAATTTGTCGCACTAAGGCTTTTTTTATATTGCGAATAAGGGCTATAACTACAGGGTCAGGATCTAAGGCTGTTC
>JBOFGJ010000414.1:0-7182 GCA_051649065.1 Flavobacterium sp.
CGCTCTTCCGATCTCAGAACCTAAGAAAGTTACAGACACTCAAAGCGAGTCTGTATAATAGAATTTTAAGCAAAAAGGGATATTACTGTGTAATATCCCTTTTTTATATTTTACTTTAAGAATTCTTTCTCTAAATCAAGAGGTGCAATATATATATTGTCTTTATATACTCTCATATTTCCACCTGATATCTCATCGATTAAGATAATCTTATTAGTTGCTTTATCTCTACCGAACTCTAATTTGATATCATATAGCTCTAAATTCTTAGTTGCTAACTCATCTTTAATGATTTGACAGATTTGTTTTGTGCGTTCTTTAAGGATACTATACTCTTCTTTAGATAAAACACCTAACATTTCTAGGGCATCATCAGAGATAGTAGGGTCACATCTCTCATCATCTTTGATGGTTACTTCTACGAAGCTATCTAGCGGCATTCCTTCTGTGCAGTACATTCCATATCTTCTAAAGAAGCTACCTACAGCTCTATATCTACAGATTACTTCTAGTCCTTTACCGAATGGGGTTGCCTCTTTAACGATCATAGATACTTCATCAAGATCTGCAGATATATAATGTGTCTCTACTTTTTTTTCAGCTAATACTTCGAAGAAGTGTTTTGTCATTTTCAGACCGCTTCTACCCGCTCCATCTATTGTCAGACCTACTGTGTTAGCACCTGGATCGAATACTCCATTCTCTCCCGTTACATCATCTTTAAATTTTAAAAGAACCTGATTGTTTGAAAGACTGTAAACATCTTTAGTCTTCCCTTGATACTTTAGTGTCATGTTATGTTAGTGTTGTTATTAAAACTCAAAAGTAAGACAAATGTCCCAACTCCACCTTATTTATCAATAATTTTCTTTTCCTAATCCCTGCTATTTAGTATTGTAAACTCTCCTTGCACCTATTCCAATAAAAAACTCCAAAACAATACTGCTTTGGAGCTTATAATTTTATATCTAAATCTCTTATATTATATCAAAATCACATCTTCTATTCTCACCATTTCCACCTCTACTATCTGCACCTTTAGTTGGGATATTAAAACTTACAGTTTCTACCCACTTCATTAATCTTGAAGGAGAAATACCCTTAGATACCATATAGTCTACTACTCTATCTGCTCTACGTTGAGATAACCATTCATCATATTTGACATTTCCTCTTGTATCAAAATACACATGTACTCTCACTTTAGCATTAGGGTTATTATACATATATGATACGATCTGATCTACTGCATACTTGTTATCAGGTGTTAAGTAAGAGCTATTAAAATCATAGTAAAACGATTCTAATGTTGAGTTATCATATTTTGCTATTGGTCTAGAAGTATCTCTATAATCCGTATTTTCAGTTGAATATGTTCTAGCATCATTAGAAGGAGCATATGCTTTTCCTTTATTATCTGATGCAGCAACTAATCCGAAATTAGCTATAGCTCCTTTATCCAGATTATTAATCATAATTTCTGCCCCACTATAATTCTTAACAGATGTTGCCACTTTATGTATTTCTTTTACTTTTTGAGATTCAAAAGAATACATACCATTTTCTAAAGTATAGACTGTAGCTATTTTTTCTCCTTTATCATTAAAAAATGTTACTTCTCCTTCAGTAATTGGCGTATTAGTATTTTTATCAAATACTCTTCCCTCAATCTTCTGTGCAGATACTGACACAAAACCTAACAAAGTAACTCCTAAAGTAATTAAATGTAATTTCTTCATATCTTTTTTAAAATAAACACAAATAGAGCTTTGCGTATTATACAATTACAAAACTACATATTATTTCACAACTTTTAACACTCTTGCGATTTTATTTAAATCAACTTCATGCTTTACCTATATTTAAGTATATTTTACCCTTAAATACTTATCAATAATTTACCAATACAAACTATATTTTATTAAAATATAGTAATTTAAAGAAATAAAAATAAGTATATACCATATTTATACTACTAATAACAATATTTTTAACCACTATCATATAGTATGATTCTTATTTTTAAAATATCGTACTTTATTCATTATATAAACAAATATTTACTTAAACAAAACTCACAAAACACCAAACATTCATACAAACAAACCGATAATTACAATAATAATGTAATTATTCTCACAATAATAAACATATTTAACTAACAAATGACCGCAGATCAATTAAACCATATCGCAGTATGGTTTTAGAATAAGTGAAAGAGATATAAAGTAAAAATACTTTGAAGTATTTAACTAATGTTTAATCTGGGTTTAAATATGATTACCTATTAAGAAGAAATAAACCACTATGGACTTTCAGTCTATAGTTTGTTAAAGCAGACTAAAGTCTACCTGGGTGAAAGTACAGAACTAAATATAACCTAAAACTGTTACCCACTAATGCACAACTTAACTTTCATTATAGAACTTTGTTTGTCATTCTTACAAAGCTATCAAAGCCGAAAGATTTTTAGAAGCTGAAAGCTAAATGCACTAAAGTGCATAGTTTTGACTACGGTCTGTGACCAATAAAAAATACTATATGGTAAGATTTTAAAAGGAGAGTACTTCCTTATCTCTGTTTTACTTATAAGAATCAAACTTTCTTAAACGATAGAAAATCAATGGAATAGTATTTGTTCTTTAATTTAAAACACAACTTACTATATTATGAAACTTTTTTACCCACTGCTTTTATTTTTCTGCATCCATTCATTTGCACAAGAGTTAACAGATATAAATCTTGCCTATAAAAAAAGAACACTAGAAGAGATAAATATCGTGCGCATTAATTATAATGCTAACAACCAAGAGTCCTATCAGTTTCTAATAGATGACAAGTATCTCAATAAAGATATTCTTACTTTCTACAATCCTATTTCAGCTACTTCATTATTAGAAAAACCCTTTCTCAATATATTGAAACACAACGATAAATATTATTTTATTGTAAAAACTAAAGAATCAACTATAGTTTCCTTAGCGCATATCATTACTACCCCTAAAGTAGAGGCTAAATTCCTAATGCTTGGTAGCAATCACTGTCTTATCCCTATTACATCTGATCTCTGCTATCCTGCTGATGACGGACTTTCTTGTCTAGATAAACAATCACAGTGTACTAAATTTAATACTAAAAAATGATAAAGTACGTCAACAAAAAACTATTAGAGTTAAGCACACCTTGATCCATTTAGAGTTATCTTGTCTATCTATTTAATGCATAATCAGGTTTAAAATAATTATATTTAGAATAGTTGCAAATTTAAGGTTGTACATTTGGACTAGAATTAAATGATATAAAATACTTTTAGACTAGTCCAGTTATGCTAAGACCGTGGCCTCTACAAATACAACTTACTAATTCAGATAAGAAAGCAGTTTATCTCCAGATAGCCGATGCTATTATCGAGGCGATAAAGCTCGGTCAGCTAAAGGAAGAAGAAGCTCTACCTGGCAGTCGAAAGCTAGCAGAGATCATCGGAGTTAATAGAAATACAGTTATAGAGGCGTATGACGTACTTCTAAGTGAGGGGTGGATAGAATCTAAATCTCGTAGCGGAACTTTTGTCTCTAAACTGTTAGGAAAAGATACAGTAAAGAAGAAATCAAAAGAGATAATCGAAGAGAATAAGAATCAAATCAATTACACCATTATGGTGGATGATGGTAATCCCGATACCTCTATTGCCCCGGTAGAAGAACTAGCCCGTGCTTACCGTCAAATCTTTAAGCGAAAAGGCAAGTGGCAAATGATGGGGTATTCTTCTCCTCTTGGATTGTTTGAATTCAGAGAGCATATCAGCAAGATGCTTAATCACCTAAGAGGAATGCAAGTCACTGCAGAGGAAATATGTATTTCAAGAGGTAGCCAAATGGCGATGTACTTAGTGGCACAGGTACTTCTTAAGCCTAATGATTATGTCATAGTAGAACACCCTGGATATAAGAAAGCGTGGAACACCTTTGAGCATGCAGGAGCACAGCTATTATATGCTGATATAGATAGCCAAGGGATCAATATCGATCAGGTAGAAGAGTACTTAAAAAAGTACAAAAACATCAAAGCGATCTACCTAACTCCTCATCATCAGTACCCTACGACAGCTACATTAAGTTTACAAAGGAGGTATAAACTAATCGAATTATCTAATCAATATAATTTTACAATTATAGAAGATGATTATGACTATGAGTTTCACTATGGACATAGACCCATTATGCCTATCAGCAGCCTTCCTAACATCTCTAATTATGTATATATAGGCACTTTGAGCAAGGTAGTTGCCCCCTCACTTCGTATAGGATATATCGCTACAGATAGTCAACTAATCGCTAAAATAGGTGAACTTAGAAGCATCATAGATGTACAAGGAGATAATATTATGGAGCAGGCTGTATTACAGTTAATGGAAGATGGCACAATTCGAAAACACCTCAAGAAAGCACATAATTACTACAAAGACAAAAGAGACCTTACCGCTAACCTATTGGATTTACACCTTAAAGAGGCCGTACAGTATACTATCGCAGATGGTGGTCTAGCGATATGGTTAGTCCCCCTTAAAAAGATAAAGTGGTCAACTCTAGAAGCGCAACTACAAAAAGAACGCATTAAGATTATGGAGCCTAATAGGTTCTCTTATCTACCTGAACTACAAGGAATACGTTTTAGTTTTGGATCTTTAACAACACAGCAGATAGAAGAATCTATCTTGATTCTAAAGAAATATTTATAAAATAATCCCCCATCAGATTTACAACATCAGATGGGGGATTATAGGTTATCATTATTTAGACAGTGCCTTTCTAACTTCAGGGACTACTTTTGTTCCTAATAATTCTATTGATTTCATTTGAGTCAAATGATCTGGCGCACCTAAATCACTGTGCATTAACCATCTTGTCAACCCAAACATCTCTTGGTGATATAATATTTTATCTACTACTTGATTAGGATCTCCTATAAATAATGCTCCATCTCTACTTCTTCCCCCTTCATATTGTTCATAAGTATAAGGTTGCCATCCACGAGAAGCGCCTATGCGATCCATTTGTTCCTTATATGTTGGGTAATACGCTTTAGACAAGGCATTGCCATCTACACCTATTAATCCGTGCGAATGTGTTGCCACTTGCATTTTGCTAACATCGTGTCCTGCATTGATATACTCTGCTTTATAGTAGTCAAAGAAAGGTTTATACTGTTCAGGCATCCCTCCTATAATAGCAAATACCAATGGCAAACCTAACTTAGCTGCTCTTAGTACAGACTCTGGTGTTCCACCTGCTGCTATCCATATATCTAAGGGGCTTTCACTTCGTGGGAATACTTCTTGATCTTTTAAAGAAGGACGGTGTTTACCTGTCCATGTCAATGGACCTTCAGCCAAATTAACGTTTAACAGTAAGTTTAATTTCTCTGTAAACAATTCGTTGTAATCATTTAAATCATATCCAAACAGTGGAAACGACTCTATAAAACTACCTCTACCTACTGTTATCTCCGCTCTTCCACCTGATAAGGCATTTATAGAAGAGAATGCCTCATATACACGTACTGGATCATCAGAACTCAATACTGTTACTGCGCTCGTTAATTTAATATTCTTAGTCACCGTAGCGGCACCTGCTAAAATAATATCAGGAGCTGATACAGCATAGTCCTCGCGATGATGCTCTCCTATTCCGAATACATCTAACCCGACTTCATCCATCAACTTCACTTCTTCTATAATCTCTTTTATACGTTGTCCCGCAGGTTGATACTTGTTATTTTGTTTGTCAAATCTAAGATCTCCAAACATGCTTATTCCTATTTCCATATCTTCTTTTTTTAATCTTATTAATACTGTCTAAAACTTAAAACTATTGATTAACTCTATCTTCCTCTACAATAATAGTTTGAGGTCATTTGACAAGTTAATGCTCAGTAAACTCACTTGGTTTTTAAACAATATAAAATTACAACTTAATAAATAGAGATTGCTTAATGTAGATTAAGAACTAAATATTCAGTATTCTTCAAGTAGTTTACGCTACAGTTGTTAAATATTATTCAACGAAAATCACCGAGAACTACTTTTAAGTTAAAAAAGACATTGACTGACAAATAAATACACCTAGGTTTTTTATTATTTAATTAGAAAAGCGCATTGCTTTTAGTATAATTTGAAGAAGTAAGCAATATAGATTAACAATCCCTATATTTTATTCGCAAAAAGCACTCTTTTAGTAAGTTTTAGCGTCTGTTTAGGAAATTATCCAATGTCTTTTGCATACTTTTGTCCTGTAAGTATATAAGAAGATAATCCTTCTTAAATAACTAAGGTTCTTGTAGTAAAGATTTGATTAATGCAGAGATATTTGTTCAGATAATATTACAAATAGAACCGATATCATCCCTCTTTGTTTTAAATAAACAAATGGAGATCTTCGATACGAACTATCATAGAACTATGTTCTATTTAAGTTATAATGTTGTTTCCTATTATAAAGCTCTATTGTTGTTGATAGAGCTTTTTTTTGTTTTAAAGTCATCTTAACTTTCTAGTTTACTCTGTAATTACATTAATATTACCCCTAAGATATTAAGTAAAATAGCTAGTTAAAAGCATATCAATTCTATTGCTTAAACTATGAAAGTTAGTAAATCAAGCATTAGTAGTCTATTTAATTTATAGTATATATGACAGGAATTGACTAAAGTGAGTTATCTTCTTTAAAAAAGTCAAGATCCCCCTCTCTATAAATAGTTGAACTTACTTTGTGATAAAATAAGCTTCGTAGAAATAATAGATTGTTGCTCCTAAGATCATCAATAAGAAAGACGTTGACACAATAATATTAATGATACGAGATACTCTCTTACCAAAAAACTCTCTGATTATATACACTGTAGTTCTTCTAGAAGGATGTCTATGCTCATATACCCACTCCTTATCTTTAAAGCTACTGTAGTTCCAATAAATAGCAATCGATAAGAACAGTATATAAACAGCCCATGTGTTCTCTTTAAAAAATAAGGCTATTCTATCAGCTATATCTCCCCCTATCTCCCGAATCTGTACGAATACATCAGCTTCAGAATCTAATTTAATCTGATATTCAGGCAAATATAAATAGTTTAAGTATACTGCGCCAAGCAGCGTCCCCCATAAATAAGAACAATACAAGTAATCGG
>JBOFGJ010000415.1:0-2748 GCA_051649065.1 Flavobacterium sp.
TTTATACAACTCAGTATAAACTATGTTATACTTCTGTTCTAATTCTACTACTGTCATCGCTTCTAACTAAAAATCTCTATACTCGTCAAACCAACTACTCGCCTCTTCCTCTTCTATCTTTATTGGGCTAAAAGACAACAGTTGCATCACAGCATCTCCCGTATCTTCGCGCTCCTCTGTCTCTATATTAGGCAAGGTATTAATCACAGCTATCAATGTTTTGATTGCTTCTCTAATATCCTCTTTGGTTTTTCCTTTTTTGATTGCCTTTAAAACCTCTTTATAAGCTTTTACAGCCACTTTACTATTCTTATTTTGCCAAGAGCTGAATGGAATGCTAAACTCTGTTATAAACCACTCTAACTTCTTTAGATTAGAGACTGACGCATACTTAAAGGTTCTCTCTAGTTCTAATGCAGTCAATTGTTTTTTTAGTTCTTTACCACCTTTTTCCTCTATATTCCATCCAATAAAGTAGTTTAACTTAGCCCAACTCCCTAAAGCAGGTATTCCTTCTAAACTAGGTATATATCTTAACTCTAGGCTTTCTAAATTAGCGAACTGCTTTAATTCTCCTAGATTACATACATTACCTGATAGCGCTACTGCTGTTAGATTAGTAAACTGCTCTAAACTACTACAGTCAAACGGTTCTCCATTTACCTTAGTATGAATACTGACATCTTTAATATGTGCTGTTGTCTTAAATGCTTGTAATCTCAAAGGAGACACGCTATCACTAGCAAACGAGAAAGACAACGCCTCTAGGTGTTCATAATTCTCTAAGACTAGATTATTGATATTTCCTCTAAAGAATACTTCTCTTACCCCCTTACCTAATATTAGACGAATAGGCTGATCAATGACTATGATTAACTGCCCTATTTCGGCTGTACTAAAGTCTGCCTCTGTACAGTCTAAGGGAGTCCAGTCTAGCTGTTCCATCACACGGGTAGCACTCCACTGAATAAACGAAGTGTCATCACCGTGATACTCCATCACACGAGGCCAATTGCCTCCTGCGGGAACCTGAAACTCGTTAAATACCTCCCAGTTAATCTTATCTCCTACTTCTACTAGTGCATCGCACTTAGACGCTGTTACGCCCTTCGTACCAATGGCAAAACGCCCTTGTCCAGCAGTTACTTTTACTTTATGACTATTCTCTGCCGTCAGCGACAGATAAAACGGTTTATCTCTTTCCATATTAATTAGACCAAACTTCATATCCGAAGCGACATATCGCTACGAACATAATAAATAAAAATACATATCTCACCCATTGCTGTCCCTTGAGAATAGCCATCTTCGCACCACAATATCCTCCTAGACCATTGCACACAGCCATCGGGATTGCTACTTTCCATATAATAGCTCCTTTTAATAGGAACAGACATATACTACCAAAGTTGGTTACTAAGTTAATCAACTTTGCATAAGCAGAAGCCTTAAAAAAGTCAAATCCCAACAGAAAGACAAACCCCATAATGAAGAATGTTCCTGTAGCAGGCCCGATAAACCCATCGTAAAACCCTACTACTACAGAGATAGTCACTCCCCAGACATACTTCTGTCTATCGGTGATCTCGGTAATCGCTTTTCTAGTAAAGTCTTTTTTGAAATAAGTGAATATCCATAAGGCAACCAATATGACTAATAGAAGTGGTTTCATAAAGTCATTATTGACCACAGTAAGGGTATAAGATCCTAAGAATGCACTCCCAAAAGAAATCAATGCTAACAAGCCAAAAAATATCCAGTTGACCTTCGTTTTTTTCATATACTGTCTTACGGCAATAGCTGTCCCTGAAAACGCAGGTATTTTAAGTGTACCAATCACTGAAGAAACGGGTATCTGAGGCAACAATGCCAACCCCATAGGTGTCTGTATTAGGCCTCCACCTCCTGCTACAGCATCAATAAATCCTGCAAAGAAAGCGACTATACCTAAATACAATAAAATGTCTAATTCCATCGATATAGTATAAGATCGCAAATGTAGAAGTATTACTTAATCTTCTAAAGACAATGACTAACTTTTTATACTTTTTTATGTGAGTTGTGTTGGTGATAAAATATTATAACATCTTCTAATAAAACATTTCTACGATATTTATAAGACAAACCAAATGCTAAAATAGTCAGCTTTTATTATACCGTTTGAATATATATTCACTCATCAAACAAATATACTAATCTTAAATTTTCTACCTCGAGGTAAAGCCTCGAGAAAATCTTTTGATTACGTATAATTCTTATTCCTTCACAAAAACAACCTTTTTAATTTATATAAAAAACGCATAATCAACTCATTAATAAAAACGAGTAAAATAAACAAAGGGCTTCCCTTTTGAGAAAGCCCTTATCTGAATAAAAAGTTCTTAATTACTTCATAGTAATAACATTAAAAACATTATCTACTTTACTTTTTCTAAAATTAACTTCTTAAGCTCTTTTATTTCTTGCTCTAGCATCTTGTTCTTTTCATCTAATTCTTTAACTGCTTGTACAAGTGGAACAACGAACTCTGCATATTTCAACGTGTATGTATTAACGTCTTTATTATCAGGAATATTAACTGCACTAAAGTCATAATTAATATCCTTAGCAGCTTGTTCTACCTCTTGTGCCATAAAACCTGTTTCTAGTTTTTTTGGTAAAGTATTTTTTTCTTTTATCCCTTTAAACTTGTTTAACTTATCATAATTCCAATAGTATGTTACAGGACGAAGTTTAGTGATAAATTCT
>JBOFGJ010000416.1:0-1680 GCA_051649065.1 Flavobacterium sp.
AAGATTGTACTTACCTATGGTAGCTTGTTGGTATTCTACCTCTACCTCAGCATCTTGAATAGTTAATAATCGCTCAGACAACTCTATTATATGAAGTAGTTTCTCTGCTTTGAGTTGGTGATTATAGTCTTCTGCTATCCACAGTTGAAAGCTTACTTTCTGTTCTTTTCGGATAGTACCTCCACAGTCGATAAAGTTCTTGTCAACCTGTCCGACTTCCGTAATATGGAAATGTGCGGGAACTGTACTTCCATCTTCTAACTTAAATACTACGTTTTGCATTGTTGTTAATGCCTGTTTTACCTCTGATAATTTCATATTTCTATATTTTTACTATTACTTGATATATCGTAATATTACGATGCTTCTATTTAAAAAAATGCCCTAACAGCATTCATTCTTTTGAATTGATTGTGCGAAGAACAGTCCGAACTCTTGCGCAAACTCATTCCACACCACCTCATCGATGCAGTAACATACTGACTTTCCCTCTATACTTCCCTTTATAATACCGCTGTTCTTTAGTTCTTTTAGATGTTGAGAGATAGTTGCCTGCGCAAGACCTAACTCCTCTACTAAGTCATTACAGATACACGCCTTTTGGTTAATGATATACTGTAATATCGCCAAACGCGCTGGATGCGCTAAGACCTTAAACATAGCGGCTAAGCGATTCTTTTTCTCACTAAATAACTCTGCTTTCGTAACTCCCATAGTCTCCTTATTTAATACATCGGAATATTACGATGTATTATTTAGATAGCAAAGTGGAATGAAGGATATATTTACACGAATGACTAATCACAAACTATGTCCTACTGACAAAGGAAGCATCTCACTCGTGGCTCTACATTGTAAATATAATGGGGTTCTTCGTTGTACTCAGAATGACATAACGGGTAGATATAGCGCGTGGATAGTATTTACGGATACACCTAATCGCCATACACTTCCCCACAGTATGTCCTGCTGACGAAGGAAGCATCTCACTCGTAGCTCTACACAGTAGTTACTGCACTTCCCTACAGTGTGTACGAAGCATCTCACTCGTAGTTCTACATTGTAAATATAATGGGATCCTTCGTTCCTCAGGAGGACATAATGGATGGATAGTGTTTGTGGATACACTTAATCGTCATACACTTCCCCACAGTATGTCCTTAAAGTATTAACGTATCAATCGTAGGATTCACAGTACGTATTAAATCTAACTTACGATCTTTCCTCCATCCTTTTAGCTCTTTTTCACGAGCTATAGCATTATGTACCCAAACAAACCTTTCATAATAAACTAAATCAGTGAGTTTATATCTACCTGTAAAGTTATTTTTATTTAATACTACAGACTCTATATGTTCTAATACTCGACGGCGAATATCATTTGTGACACCTATGTAGAACGTTGTTCTATACTTGTTTGTCATTATATACACATAATAGGCATGAAAACCATTAGGGCTATTCTCATTATAATCTTTGTACATTTCTTTTTTAAATTAAAAAGCACAAAATCAGTGCCATATAATTATAACTACACTATTATTATGGAATTCTTCGTTGCACTCAGAATGACATAACGGGTAGATATAGCGCGTGGATAGTATTTACGGATACACCTAATCGCCATACACTTCCCCACAGTATGTCCTGCTGACGAAGGAAGCATCTCACTCGTAGCTC
>JBOFGJ010000417.1:0-1622 GCA_051649065.1 Flavobacterium sp.
AGTATAAGAGTAGTTGTCAACAGTTACATTTGAATAAGTCTTATTTTTACCTTGCTCTTTTACAGATACAGCATCTAGGCTAACTTTACCTGTAATCGGGATACTCCTTACATCTTTAGCTAGTTCTTTGTAATGACTCCCCCATGTTGCCTTGGTTGGCTCAACTGCTTCTCCTAAACCTGATTTTTCTTCCTTAACTTGTGAAGCTCTAAAGTGTCTTTCACTTTGTGCTCTATTTAAAGCTCCTTGTTCAGATGTAGTATCTCGTTCTCTTAGGATTTCCCTATCTTTTGAATTAAGAATTCTTTCAGTTACATCTCGTTCAATACCTTTTAAAATATCTTCATTTACATTTTTATAGTCGTAACCTAATTCTCTTAATCTAGATTTGGTAAAATCTTTAATATTACCTTCAGGATCATACATTAAAGATTTAGCAGACACTTGAGCGATATCAAGAGGAATACCTTTTTCTGTTATTACATCATAACCTTCTCTATCCTTAGTTTTTACAGTTCCTATACCTTTAGACATCTTAGATATCATTTCATCATAGTTTAACTTAGGCTGAAACTCCCACACTCCTATACCATCTTTAAGATTGTCCCAAGGCATTAAGTCCATCTTACCATCTCCATCTATGTCTTTAAACCCTACTAATGGAAAACCATTTTCATCTATACCTCCTAAATAATTCTCAAAACCATTTAAAACTTTCCTCTCAAAATCAAGATTTCTAAAAAGCGAACCATTTTTAACTCCCTCCATATATTCATTGTTCATCTTAGTGAAGTTCTGTGTAGCAACCTTTAAGTTTGCAGGCAAATTATCTAAGTTCTTATTCTCTATCTCTAGTTTTATTCTTTCTTGATCAGTTATCTTCCCATTTCTAAGAAGATTATAAATTTCCCCTTTTCTATTAACAGCTTGCATTATAATACGCCCTTGAAGCTCATTTAATGAACCACTACCTGTATCATAATTTTGGGGTACTGTTAATAATCTCTCACGTAACTTTTCATCACGTTCAAACAACTTCTCCTTGCGTTGTTCTTCTAACTGTTGTTCTCGCCTCTTCTGATCTTGACGTGCCATATTAATTTGCTCCTGCTGTACTATTGTATCAGCAAGATTAAAACCTGATGGTCTTGATGTAGCATATACACTTGAACTATTACCTGCCATATTACACTATATTATTACCTTTATACATTGATTTTTCTGTAAACAAATTATCTACTGCAGGTAATGAAAAACCAGGTATATTACTTCCTATGCCAAATGGTTGATAAGCATTGTAAGCATTAACAGGATTTGAATTAATACTGTTTTGTATATCAGTAGTAGATATGTTTTTAATGTCAGCAGAATAAGGAGTAACAACTTCTTTTTTTACAGATGTATTACTTTTTTTAGGAGTATCCCCAATAGCCCTACCTAATGAACCTGTAGCTGCTATAGCTCCATTAATACCATTCCATGTATTTTGTTCTCCTGCCATATACTGAGAAGAAAGAGCATTGATATTTTGCATATCACGTTCTTCACGTATTCCTCTAAGACGAGCATTCTCATCAGCTATTGCATACTCACGTCGCATTACCTGATCATCTAAATCTTTT
>JBOFGJ010000418.1:0-1029 GCA_051649065.1 Flavobacterium sp.
AAAAAACAAGAGAAAAATGATGGGAAACAAACCTCGTATAGCCTTATTTATAGGAATCATCTGTATATCTATCTTTCCAGTTATAGTGAAGTTAAATCTAACACCTAGTTTGATATCTGCATTTTATAGAATGGCGATAGCTGCTTTATTTGTTGTCCCTTATGCGATATTCACGAAACAATTAAAGTTCTATGATAACAAGACGATGCTTCTCATCCTCCTATGTGGTATATTCTTTGGGTCAGATATCGCTGTTTGGAACTATGCTATACAGGGTTCGTCAGCTACTCAAGCTACTTTACTAACTAATCTAGCACCAGTATGGGTAGGCGTCGGGAGTTATTTATTCTTAAGTACTAAGCCTACTTCTAACTTCTGGATAGGAACAGTATTCGCTATTATAGGGATGGTAATTCTAATTGGAGTAGATGTGTTTTTAGACTTTTCTTTTGATTTGCCTTTTGCATTTGGGTTATTATCAGGGATACTGTATGCTTGTTATATCCTAATGAGTAAGAAAGTACTCTCAACTGTAGGAGTAATTCCCTTTATGACATATAGCTTACTTGTATCTTCTATTTTTTTAGCAATCGTGAATTTGATTGCAGGTTCAGCCTTTACAGGTTGGTCTACTGCAGGATGGACAACTTTAATCATACAAGGTATTATCTGCCAATTATTAGCTTGGTTACTGATTAGCTATTCTACACAACATATGCGTGCAACACGTGTATCACTAAGTTTATTAAGTCAAGCATTACTAGCAGCTATTTTGGCTTGGGCATTTTTAGATGAACAAATCACGATGCAAATGATCATTGGTGGGGTGATTATCTTAATAGGAATAGGTATTACATTTAGAGAGAAACCATTACTAAGTAGTAACTAGCAATACTTTAAAAATTCTTTCCATTATAACCCAAAAAATAAATATAATTTCATAATTTACAACTACTTAACTCTAAAACAAATTGTTGTAAAAATAGATTAATACACTAAGACTATACTTACTGTTATCGCTACTTGTCT
>JBOFGJ010000419.1:0-17171 GCA_051649065.1 Flavobacterium sp.
TTAAGAGCGAACGCAAATCTTACTTTGTCATCGAGATGCCTAATTATCGTACGCCAATCATCAAGAACGTAGTGATGAATATGTACGAAAAGACGAAAGCATTCGTAGTAGGTGCAGGTAAGATTATCTTTGTATTATCAATTATTATTTGGTTCTTAGGGGCTCATGGACCAGGAGAGCGCTTTGAGAAAGCAGAAGAGCACATCACTGAAGTATATCAAGATAAAGGTGTAAGTGAAGAAGAACTTAGCGAGCATATAGCAAGTTATAAATTAGAGAGTTCATATATCGGTATTCTAGGGAAAGCTATAGAACCTGTTATTAAACCTCTAGGATATGACTGGAAAGTAGGTATCGCTGTACTATCATCATTCGTTGGACGTGAGATATTCGTCGGAGTACTTGGAACTATTTATAATGTGGGTTCTGGGGATGAGAATGATGAAGATGGACGTATTAAACAGAAGATGGCAGCAGAGATATGGCCTGATACTGGAGAACCTGTATTCACTCTTGCGAGTGGGGTTTCTTTGATGTTTTTCTATGCCTTTGCGATGCAGTGTACTGCTACAGTAGCCATCGTACGCAGAGAGACTAAGTCGTGGAAATGGACTATCTACCAATTGGTGTTTATGACAGCCTTGGCTTATGTCGCAGCACTTATAGCATATCAACTCTTAAAATAAAGCAAAATGGGATACCAAGAAATAATTGCCTATGCAATTGTTATTATTGCATTAGGGTATATCATTAAAAAAGGTTTTTGGAAGAATAATAGTAATAAGAAAGGTTCTTGTGGCGGAGGTAGCTGCGGATGTTCTTAGTCTTCCAAAAATGAAATAAGCTTAGCTTAGTATAATTCATTATATAAAAAGAGGTAATCATAACGATTACCTCTTTTTTATTATCTGATACTCTTAACGAAAGTAGTGATACTCTCCTCACTAATCCCATGTTCATTAATATGCTTGACGAAGGCTGTACCGATTATAGCACCTGAACTATACTGATTAGTCAACTCATAAGTCTGTTTATCTCTAACTCCAAAACCGATTAACGAAGGGTTCTTTAGTTGTAAGCTTTTAACCTTTTGGTAATATGCTTGTTGGTCTTCTAATGATTTGTTTGATCCTGTTGTACCATTAGACGAAACTAAATAAATAAACCCATCTGTCTGCTCGTCGATATGACTTATTCTCTCTTCTGAAGTATCATTACTTATCAACATAATATTGCTGATGTTGTGTTTTAGACAATGTGATTTAAAATGAGAAAGGTAATAATCCATAGGTAAATCTGGTAGGATGATACCATCTACACCTACTTCTGCACATTTCGCTAAGAAAGCTTCTATACCATAACGCATTACGGGATTAAGATAACCCATTAAGATAATGGGCATCTTTATATGCTGTCTCATCTCCTTTAATTGTTCAAACAGTATAGATACTGTAATACCATTTAATAAGGCTTGTTCACTGCTATGCTGTATAACTGGGCCATCTGCTAATGGATCAGAGAACGGCATTCCTATCTCCACCAAGTCTACACCTGCAGTGTCAAGGTGTTTTAGTATGGTCATTGTATCCTCTAATGCTGGGAATCCCGCAGTAAAATAGATCGATAGTATATCTGATTTCTTATGTTCGAAGAGTGTGTTTATTCTATTGTTCATCATTAAAGTATTTAGAGTATGTAATCATATCTTTATCTCCACGTCCTGATAAGTTTACCACTACGATATCGCTTTCTTTTAGTTCCATCTTATTTAGGTAAGCTAATGCATGTGCTGATTCTAGAGCAGGTATAATCCCATCTATGCGCGTTAGCTCAAAAGCAGCTTTGATCGCCTCGTCATCTGTGATACTGCTCACTGTGATTTTACCTGTATCACTAAGATAAGCATGTGCTGGTCCTATCCCTGGATAATCTAATCCGGCAGAGATAGAATAAGGTTCTATAATCTGTCCATCTTCTGTCTGTATTAGATAAGTCTTACTACCGTGTATGATTCCTTGTTTTCCCAATGCAATAGTAGCCGCAGTCTGTCCTGTTGCGACCCCTTTACCAGCAGCCTCTACTGCGATTAGCTGTGTATGACCATTATCTATAAAGTGGTAGAATGCTCCCATAGCGTTACTACCTCCACCTACACAGGCTACTACATAATCAGGGTTAGGAGTACCCTCGTGCTCTACTAACTGTGTCTTGATTTCCTTGCTGATAATAGATTGGAACTTAGCTACCATATCCGGGTAAGGGTGTGGGCCTACGACTGACCCTATCACATAATATGTCTCTTGGGGGGTATTAATCCATTCGCGTATTGCCTCATTAGTTGCATCTTTAAGTGTCTTGCTACCACTCTGTGCAGCTACTACTTTAGCACCTAACATACGCATACGCTCTACGTTAGGCTTCTGACGTTCGATATCGTGCGCTCCCATAAATACTGTGCACTCTAGATTTAGCAAGGCACAGGTAGTGGCTGTAGCTACCCCATGTTGTCCTGCCCCTGTCTCAGCAATTATTCTCTTCTTACCAAGGCGTTTTGCTAATAATACTTGCCCTATGGTATTGTTGATTTTATGTGCTCCTGTATGATTTAGGTCCTCTCTCTTTAAGTAAATCTTTGCGTTGTATTTGGCAGAGAGATTAGCAGAGTAGAATAGGGGTGTAGGTCTGCCTACATAGTCTTTTAGTAGTTTGTTTAACTCTTGTTGAAAATCTTCTGTCTGTATAATGTCGAGGTAATTCTCCTGTAAGTCAGATACATTCTTATACAGCATCTCAGGGATGAATGAACCTCCATATTCTCCGTAATATCCTTGTTTGTTTGGGTTAAATTCTTTCATGGTTTCTTATGTTGTTTATGAGTAGTTGTACTTGTCTAATGTCTTTTAGGTATTGTTCATTCTCTAATTTGCTGTTGACGTCGAAGCCTATTAATCGCTTGTCTTCTAGTAAGAGTGCTTGTGCTATATTATGTGCTCCTAATCCTCCGCTGAGTAGATAAGGGGTGTCTGCTTTATATTGTTTTAAGACTTGCCAGTCAAATGTCTTTCCGCTGCCTCCATAGTCTGGCGTAGGGGTATCGAATACGAATAGCTCACAATAGGGACTGTAACTAACCACCTTGCCTAAATCCTCTGTTGTCCCTATAGAGAACGCTTTAATCACGTTGATTCCTTGATCTGCATAGAAGTGACATTCATCAGCTGTTTCATCACCGTGAAGTTGGATATAGTCTAAGTGATATTGTTCTACCTTCTGCATTATCTCTTCTCTTGCCGCATTAACGAATACTCCAACTTTCTTAATATGTGATGGTAAGTTATCAACAGCGTTGTGAATATCTTCACTTACATATCGATTTGACTTCGGATAAAAGATAAATCCCATTAGATCAATATCTTCTTGTCCCACGGCATTGATATTATCAGGGTTAAACATTCCACATATTTTTATCTTCTTCATTATTGACTTTTTTTGTTACTTTTTTGTAGCAAGACAAAAAAGTAAATGTTATTTCAATCTCTTATCTTTTTATCTCCTCTTGTAATAATCGTAATTGCTCAGGAGGATTAGCGTGCTTCATAAAGTATTCTCCCATTAGGAATCCTGCAAATCCGTTGTCAGCTAATTCTAATAAAGTAGCAGCATCTTGTATTCCGCTTTCTGCTATCTTAACAGCCTGCTTAGGTAGTAGATTAGCTAGGGCAATGCTGTGATTTATATTAACCTCAAAGGTGTTTAAATCGCGATTATTGATACCTATTAGGTCGAAGTCTGTATCTAGGTGGACTACTATCTCTTGTTCTGTATGTGTCTCTAGTAGTACTTGTAATCCCAACTGATGTGCATAGTCTGTTAAGGCCTTCACAGTATCTACTGTGAGCATCTTAGCGATAAGCAAGATGGCATCTGCACCAATAGACTTAGCTTCTTCGATTTGATATTCATCAAGGATAAAGTCTTTCTGGAGTAGAGGTAGATTGACTAAAGCTCTTGTATTGGCAAAGTCTGTATCTAAAGCACCAAAGAAGTGGCTATCATTAAGGATAGATAAGCCTGCAGCCCCCATAGCTTCATACCCCTGTACGATAGTCTTAATATCTGCATTAGGGTGTATCACACCCTTAGAAGGAGACTGTCTCTTAAACTCTGCGATAATGGCTCTGCCTTCTTTAGCCTGTATAGCAGCCTTATAGTTGATAGGAGTACTGTGGTAAAGAGGAGTCTCTCTTAACTGATCGATACTCTTTATCGCCTTGCGTTGTGCTACCTCTATTAGCTTGTGATTTTTTATTTGTTCTAATATTTTCATCTCAACTCTTTTAGTATCTCGAACTTCTCTTTTGCTTTTCCACCTAATAAGGACTCTATTGCCCTCTCTTTTGCCTCTAGTATGTTTAGCTCAGGGTAATAAGTATTAATGGCTAAAGCGCTATTGGCTAAGACAACGTTATTCTGTGCCGTTGTCCCTTTGCCTTTTAATATTTGCCAGAAGATATAGGCTGATTCTTCTACAGTTTTACCTCCCTTGATTTCGTCTTCGTGGACGACTGGGCTATTAAAGTAAGAAGCGTCTATCAACTTTTCTTCTTTGTTATTGACCAGTTTAGCTGATTTAGTCAGACTACATTCGTCATATCCATCTAAGGCGTGTATGATGCTGTACTGTGTATTCTCTGCCTGCAAGAAGTACTTATACATGCGCAATAACTCTAGATTAAACAGTCCTACTAACTGTACCTTAGGTTGTGCAGGATTAGTCAAAGGCCCAAGCATATTAAAGAAGGTCTTCACCCCAAGTGCCTTTCTCACAGGAGCAATACGCTTCATAGCAGGATGAAATAATGGTGCGTGTAAGAAACATATATTGGCCTCTGTTAATTGTTCTTTTAACTCTGCTTCTGTACTCTTAAATGGGATACCGAGTGTCTCCATCACACTTGACGATCCTGAGATTGACGATACACCATAGTTGCCGTGTTTGGCTACAGGTACACCTGCACCAGCTACTACGAATGATGACAGAGTAGATATATTAAATGTATCCTTGCCATCTCCTCCCGTACCGCATAGATCCATAGGGTTATAGGCAGATAGGTCAACTTTATTCGCCAACTCTAGCAACCCTTCTCTAAAACCTCTCAATTCGTCTAAGGTAATAGGTCTCATAATGAACGTAGTCAGTAAGGACGCCATCTGCGCATCTGTATATTTATCATTAGCCATATTGATAACGATAGACTTGGCTTGGTCAGAAGTCAGTGTTTTATGTTGTGTTAAGTGATTTAATATCTTTTTCATAACGTTAGTTTTTAATCCAATTCTTAATAATCTCTTTGCCATAAGTAGTGAGGATAGATTCTGGGTGAAACTGTACTCCTCTTATGTTAAATTTGCGATGCTTGATAGCCATAATGTGTTGCTGTTCATCATAGGCTGTGACTGCTAATTCACTGTCACTCTCTTCGATTACCCACGAGTGATAATGTGCGATAGGAGAGTGATTAGGCACGTTGTCGAACAGCGTATCTGACTCTGCTAATGCGATAGGAGAGGAGATACCATGTAGGGGTGTCTCTAATCGCTTTAGGGAATGCCCATAATACTCGCCCAATGCCTGATGCCCTAAACAGATGCCTAATATATCCTTATGTGATGCTGCATAAGCGATGACCTCCATTAGCTTGCCTGCTTCTGATGGGATACCTGGTCCTGGCGATAGGATGATCTTGTCATAGTGGTCTATCGTGCTTAGATCTACCTTGTCATTCTTCACTACATCTATGTTCTCCACCCCTAGATCTCTAAGGATATGGATAACATTATAGATGAATGAGTCATAATTATCGATTACTAATACTTTCATAATTTATATGTTTTGGGCTTGACTAATGGCAAGAGTCATAGCGCTTAGTTTATTGTCTATTTCTTTTAGTTCTGAATGATCGTTTGACTTAGTGACTATACCACAGCCAGCTTGATAATGCAACTGGTTTTGATAACTTAGTGCAGAGCGAATAAATATAGCGTGGTTAATACCTCCGTCCAGAGTGATAAGCCCTACTGTACCTCCGTAGAATGCTCTATTCTCTGCTTCGTACTTATCGATTAGTTCCATCGCTTTGTGCTTAGGTGCTCCTGATAATGTCCCTGCAGGGAAGGTATCTCTAAAGACCTGAAGGCTGTCTCGCTTCATATCCACTCTAGCACTAACCTTAGAGACTAAGTGTATGACGTGAGAGTATTGTTCTACCGTTTTGTACTCTTCTACTGTTACGTCTGTACCTGTAATGCTTAAATCATTTCTTGCAAGGTCTACTAACATGACGTGTTCTGCATTTTCTTTAGGATCGTTAAGTAACTGTGTCGTTAATAGCTCGTTTTGTTTTTTGTCTTCCGTCTTTCTAAATGTTCCTGCGATTGGGTTTACATATGCTTTGTCTTCTTTAACTACTACCTGTGCCTCTGGTGAAGAACCGAATAGCTTAAATGATCCATAATCAAAGTAGAACAGATAAGGAGAGGGGTTAATCGAGCGCAAGGCTCTGTAAACATTAAACTCATCTCCTGTGAAGTTTTGCTTATACTTGCGTGACAAGACTAACTGAAACACATCTCCTCTAAAACAGTGTTCCTTTCCTTGTCTAATGATGTCTAAGAACTCGTCGTCTGTATTAGCTGTAGTTGGCTCTGCAGTGGTCTTAAATGGGTAAGGTGTAATACTGTTGGTGTTGAGGTAACTGTGTATCAAGTCTAATTGACTCTCTTCGTTTGGTAATAAGTACTCCACTAAGTGCAATTCATTCTTATAGTGGTCATAGACGATGATGTACTTAAAGAAGTGATATTGCATCAATGGCAAGTCTGTATTCGCTGGTTTAAACGCGATATCGTGTAGTAGGGGGATACTGTCATAACTGGTGTAGCCGTATATACCTGCTTTAATATCGATAGTATCGGTAGAGTTGTCAACCTCGATACTGTTGATGAACTGTTGTAATTGTTCTAATACATCTATAGCTGCAGTAGGGTAAGTCTTAGTCTCAGTTAACCCTTGTACGGTGGTGTTCTCTGCATCTACTGTATAAGACATAATAGGTTCAAAGCACAGGTATGACGAACTGTTCTCACGAGAGTGGTTACTCGAGTTTTCAAGTAAGAAGCTGTTAGAGAATCTATCTCTTAGCTTAAGGTAGATTTCGATTGGAGTATATAGATCTCCAAGTAATTTTTTGTGATTAACGCGTAGTTTCATGGGTGTAATTATTTGAGTTTATGGAATAAAAAAAGCCTGCTAGGGGCTCCTAGCAGGCTTTATCTATATAATATGTGTATATAATCTATCTATAACTTATCACAACTTAAATACATAGTACGACCAACCGAACCCTGATAGGATTTAGCTAGCCACCACCAATTAGTATTTAAGAATTGAGTATTCATTTTTGTTCTTTTATAGTAATGCTAAATTATATTTTTTTTTAGTATATACAACTTTTTTTAAAAAAAATATGTTTTTTGCTCTATTTGCTAGTGTTTTCAGGTGATTCTAGTATGTTTTTGCAAGTGATTTGCTCATCTTCGAATATCGTATCGCAGTAGAATATCTCGAAATCTTCCATTTCATACTGCGGATTAGCTCCTGAATGTGAAGTTACGAAGGCTCCTAGTGAAGCTGCTTTTTTAAGTATTCCTGTTGGTGTTTCTTTTAATAGTTTTGCTGATAAGAATCCTGCTAAATATGAATCTCCACTCCCTACAGTATCTCTGATAACAATATCTACTGCTGGGAAAGTGTATAGCATTTCTTTATCTAGATAGATACCTCCTTTACTACCTTTAGAAACGATAATTTCATCACATTTAAAGTGATCTTGGATATATCTTACTGCGTCTTCTTCTGTTGTGTATGGTTTATCAATATGCTCTAAGATTTCTTTAAGTTCGAATTTATTCATCTTTAATAAATCCGCCTTATGCATTAGTTCTTCAACAAATGATATCTCATAGTGTGGAGGTCTAAAGTTAACATCATAGACTTTATACTTAGCTGCTTCGAGTAACTTGTGTAATGTCTCACGGGTATGAGGTGTTCTACTTGCTAATGTTCCAAATACAAATGCATCCGATTTAGCAACTAGATCGTAATCTTCTTGTTTAAAGTCTATAAAGTCCCAAGCACTATTCTTAAGGAATTCATAGCTAGCTTCATTTCTGTCATCGAATGTAGCGAATACTGTTCCTGTTTTTTGCGCAGGGTCTATTTGTATATGATCTATATCTGCTTTTACCTCTTTAAGTCTTGCGATTATCTTTTGACCCAAGTCATCATTACCTAACTTAGTAATGATATGCGAATCTATATTCATCTTATGCAGGTGATAAGTGACATTAAGGGGAGCGCCACCAATCTTCTTATACGTAGGGAAAATATCCCACAGTACTTCCCCGAAACAGACTACTAAAGGCTTCTGATTATTATCTAACATATAGCTTTACTATTAATAAATAATTTGACTTCACTAAGATACGAAAATCTTTGATGATGTTAAATAACGTGATAAATAATCAGAATGTTGTGTGTTTGTTGTTGATAATTTGTTGAAAACAGATCTTGTTTTTTTATAGTTAAGGTCTAATCTGCCGTATGAGAGTCTTAATTGGACACCTACTTTTAGGATGTAAGTTGTTGATATGGAGTAGAAATGCTTTGTAGTATTTGGCTAATGCTTAATCTGGGTTTAAGTATTTATAAAAGATTCGAAGTCGTAAGATGGTGGCTTTAAAAGAACTGATAATCAGTATGACCAATAGGATTGCTATCTATCTTGTGAGCTGATTATTTGTATATTGAATTTTAGATATAGGCACAAAAAAAAGCTGGTCTTAAAAGTTTAAGACCAGCTTTTTGTGTATTGAGTTGTAATATATTTGTTCTAATTGAATAGATTCAATAGGATCGATGGACATAGTCCAATGATGATATTGATTGCTACTGCTGTAACTCCTACTATTTTATACGCTAGTGGAACTTCGATGCTTGCAGTTTCTTCTTCTGGTGATGTGTACATCGTTACAATCACTTTAAGGTAGTAATAGATACTTATGAATGAGTTAATCACCCCGAAGATTACTAAGGCTATAAATCCATTGCTAATCGCTTGTTGGAAAAGGAAGAACTTACCGAAGAATCCTGCGAAGATAGGAATACCTCCCATAGATAGTAATGCTATAGATAGCACTAATGCTAATAGTGGGTTTTTCTTTCCTAATCCTTTAAAGTTAGAGATTAGTTCGTTGTCTTTATTTTTTGTTACTGCGATAAGTACTGTAAATGCAGCTATACCAGCTACGGCATAAGCTGAAGCATAGTAGAATAGGTTAGCAGAAGCTGAACCTAAAGCTGTAAGAGCCATCAGCATAAAACCTGCATGTGAGATACCTGAGTATGCTAATAGACGCTTCATATTATCCTGGCGAATAGCCATAATATTACCTACTGTCATTGTTAAGATAGATACTACAACGATAACGTTAATGAACGCCCCTGGTAATCCTCCGAATAAGAAGATACTGATTCTGTATAGTGTCGCCACTGCTGCTACTTTAACTAATGTACTCATCAGTGCTGTAGTTAAGCTTGGTGCTCCTTGATATACGTCTGGTGCCCAGAAGTGGAATGGCACTGCAGCTACTTTAAATAACATACCAATGATGATCATTGTTACTCCTAAAGAATACCAGATAGGTAATGAAGCCGATGTAGATATTTCTTGGATCTTAGCTAAGTCAAAAGAACCTGTAGCTCCATATACTAGTGCGATACCGAATAATACTACTCCTGAAGCAAAAGAACCTAAAAGGAAGTACTTCATAGCTGCTTCGTTACTTTTAATGTTCTTGCGATCTGTACCACATAGAATATATAATGTGATAGAAAGTATCTCAAGACCTAAGAAGAACATAGCCATATTACCAAAGCTTACCATACAAATGGCTCCCATTAGTAAGAATAACTTCAGTGAGATATAATCTGATATCTTTGAAAATTCTGTTTTATAAAAGTCTTTACTTAATGCTACTAAGAAAATAGTTAAGGCGATAAATAAAGCTGAAAATGCTGTAGTAAACTTAGTGCTTACAAACATATTATTATAATATGCTTGAATCACATCAATGTTGCATACTGTGTATCCAAGGATACCTAGTAGTCCTAAAAGTGTCACAGGAATGACTACTTTGCGCAAATTGATGATCTCTAGTACAAGGACTAAGACCGCTAATACTCCAATTGCTATTAATGTATTCATTTGTTCTATTTTGGAATTAAATTCATCAGTTGTACTGACTCCTTACTATTTTATTACTTAATATAAGTCATTATCTCAATCAAACTAGGTGTGATTAAGTCAGATAAAGGCTGTGGGAATATACCGAAGAATATTACAGCTACAGCTAATACACCTAATACTACTGCCTCTTTAGTGGTCACGTCAGCAAAAGGTTTTGCATTAGTTTCTCCTAACATTGATTTTTGGAACATTCTAAGCATATAGAACGCACCCAAAATAATAGAAGTACCTCCTATGATAGCATACCAAATATTAACTTGAGATAACCCTAAAAGCAGGTTAAACTCTCCGATAAAACTGAATGTACCAGGAAGACCAATTGATGCAAACATCATAATCATAAATAGTGATGCAAACTTAGGTGCTTGTTGTCTAATACCTCCCATTTCTCCAATCATTCTAGTTTGGTAACGCTTATAAATAATGTCTGCAACGTAGAATAAACCTACGATTACAAAACCATGCGCTATCATCTGTAATACTGCTCCTCTTAATCCATCTAAAGTCAATGAATAGGCACCTGCGGCGATAAGTCCAACGTGTGCTAATGATGAATATGCAAAGAATCTTTTGATATTTGACTGTTTTAAAGCTACGATAGAACCATATACCACACCGATGATACACAATACTAAGATAGTAGGCATTACTTCTTTCGCAGCAATAGGCGAAATAGGTAATTGCCAACGGATGATAGAGTATAATCCCATCTTAAGCATAATACCTGCTAATAACATAGTACCTACTGTAGGAGCTTTCTCGTATGTAGATGCCTGCCAAGTGTGGAATGGGAATACTGGAATCTTAATCGCATAAGCAATAAAGAATGATAAGAATATCCAATACTGTTCTTTAGATGATAACTGTACATTATACAGATCTAAAAGCATAAAGCTTCCTGCACGTTGGTATAGGTATATGAACCCAACTAACATGAATAGTGAACCTGCGAATGTGTAGATAAAGAACTTGAAAATAGCTTTTTTACGTGCTTCGAAAGTGTCATTCCCCCATAATAATGCAATAAAGTATATCGGTAGTAATGATAGCTCCCAGAAGATGTAATATAAGAATCCATCAGATGCTAAGAATGTTCCTGTCATTGCGAATGACATAAACATTACTAATGCATAGAATGTATTAGATTTCTCTATGTGATCTCCTAGTGATGTTAGTATAATCACTGGAGTTAATGCTGTTGTTAATAAAACTAAAGCTAAACCTAATCCATCTGCTCTAAAAGCAATATGAATATTAGGGTTAGTCATCCATTGCGTTACATATCCTGTGTCAACTCCAGAATTATGTGAACAGATTAAAACTAAAGTCTCTACAAAAGCAACTAGTCCAAATAACAAAGCAACTTTAGCAGCAGATTGTTTACCTGCAAAGTAAGTCGCAATAGCTCCGACTAATAACGTTAATAATAATATAGTTACGTTCATCTCTCTAAGTTATCTTGCAATGAATAAATAATATAAAATCAAACAGATTCCGAATACGAAAGCAAATAAGTACAATCCAATGTTACCGTTTTGTGCTTTTTTACCTTGTAATGATAATCCGTCTGCTATCTTTCCTAAACCAAATATAGTTCCAGATAATGCTACTTCTACTACGTCTCTTAAGAATGTCGCAAGAGTGTATATAGGGTTGATAAAGATTTTTTGATAAATCTCATCGATGTAGTATTTGTTATAAAGTACTTTGTGGAAACCAACGATTTTGTCGTCTTCTTGAGGTACTTCACCTTTTTGGATATATTTATTATAAGCTAAGTATAGTCCGATGATGAATCCGATAGTAGCTACTCCCATTAATGAGTATTCTAAAATACCTAAAGCGTGAGTATGCTTAGTTACTGTGTTTACAATAACAGGTTTTAAAAATTCGTTTAACCAAGAATACCCATTAGGTAAGCTGATTAATCCACCGAAGATAGAAAGAACAGCTAAGATCACTAATGGTGTAGTCATCGAAGAAGGGCTTTCGTGTAAGTGATTCTTTTGTTCTTGTGTTCCTCTAAAGTTCTTTTTGAATGTTAAGAAGAATAAACGGAACATATAGAATGCTGTCATAATAGACGCTAATGAAGCAATAACATAAAGAACGATATTGTGATTAAAAGCAGTCAATAAGATTTCGTCCTTAGAGAAGAAACCTGACATTAGAGGGAATCCTGATATAGCTAGAGTAGCAACCAAGAATGTAAGATAAGTTACCTTCATGAATGGCTGTAAACCACCCATTCTACGCATATCTTGTTCTCCACCCATCGCGTGAATTACCGATCCAGAACCAAGGAATAAACAAGCTTTAAAGAAAGCGTGTGTAATCACGTGGAATACTGCTATCTCATAAGCACCAAAACCGATAGCCATAAACATTAATCCCAATTGAGATACTGTAGAGTATGCTAACACCTTTTTGATATCGTTTTGTACAAGACCAATTGTCGCTGCGAATAGAGCAGTGAATGCCCCTACGATAGCAATGATGTTTTGCACTTGTGGTGCAAGGTCAAATACGAAGTTAAGTCTTGTGATTAAGAAGATACCCGCTGTAACCATTGTAGCAGCATGGATTAATGCAGACACTGGAGTAGGTCCTGCCATCGCATCTGGTAGCCATGTGTATAATGGAATCTGAGCACTCTTACCAACAGCACCGATGAATAACGCTAATGCCGCAAATCCAATCCACGTATTCACTTGGTAGTTAGTTCCGCTTAAAATAGCTTGTTTAATAGTCATATAATCTAATGACTGGAATAAGAAAGCTAAGATAAATACACCTACTAAGAATCCTAAATCCCCTATACGGTTCATAATAAAGGCTTTCTTAGCTGCGTCATTGTAAGATTGGTTCTTATTCCAGAATCCGATAAGCAGGTATGAACATAGTCCAACTCCTTCCCATCCGATGAACGTGATAAGTAGGTTGCTACCTGTCACTAATACCACCATAAAGAAGATAAATAGGTTAAGGTAAGCAAAGAACTTTCCATAGTTCTCATCGCCTTTCATATAGCTAGTAGAGTACCAGTGTATCAGTGTACCAATACCTGTTACAAATAATAGCCATAATAAAGAAAGCTGATCAAGTAAGAATCCAAAAGAGATATTAAATCTCTCTGTAGCGATCCAGTTAAACAAGTCGACTTGTATCGGTTCATTTGTACCATTTACCTGTACAAATGCAATTATTGTAATAATGAATGAAACTAAAACTGCAAGGGTAGCAATCATTCCAGCACTATTACCTAATTTCTTTCCGAAGAAAATATTGATTAGTGACCCTACTAGAGGAGCCAATAATAAAAGTAAAATTACGTTCGTATCCATGCGGAATTATCCTTTTAAGTTTTTTAATTTATCAATATCAATTGATCCAATATTTCTGTATATCGTTACTAGGATAGCTAGACCTACAGCTACTTCTGCCGCGGCTACTGCCATAGTAAAAAATACGAATACCTGTCCTTGTGCATCCTGATGATAAGTTGAAAACGCTACTAATAACATATTAGCTGAGTTCAACATGATCTCGATACACATAAACATCACAATTGCGTTACGTCTATATAGAATACCAAATACCCCGATGCAGAATAAGATGATCGATAGGTAGATGTATCTGTCAATACCAATTATTTCAATTACATTCTCCATAATTATGCTTCTTTATCGGTTTTGTCCTTTTTAGAGATTAGTACAGCACCTATCATTGCTAATAATAATAGAACTGATACCATTTCGAAAGGCATTACGTATTCATTTAATAATACTTTACCTAATACTTGTACTGATTGGAAGTCTTGACCGTGATTTGCATATAGCAATTCGTAAGTTTGAGCTCCACGCATAGTAATAGAAAGTAACAATAAACCTACTAAACAGAATGCTATAGTAGCAATTACTTTAGTAATAAGCGGTTTAGAGACCTCGTGGCTAATATTAAGGTTCATCAACATGATCGTAAATAGCATTAAGATCATAATCGCTCCTGAATATACCATGATGTGTACCATACCTAAGAACTGAGAGTTCAAAAGAATATAGTGACCAGCTATTGAAAAGAAACTAACAACTAACCATAGTGCACTATGGATAGGATTCTTGCTCAATAGGGTAAGGACTGCACTCCCGAGTGTAATAGTCGAAAGGATATAAAATAAGATTTCTACCATGATTAAGCTTGATTCTGTTGTTTCGTATTTGCAATTGCCGCATCAAGAGGCATAACTAATTTGTCTTTTCCGAAGATAAAGCTATCACGAGAAGTATCTGCTTTAGCTATTTGTTTAGATTTAGTCAAGTAGATAGCTTGCTTTGGACAAGCCTCTTCACATAAACCACAAAATATACAACGCAACATATTGATTTCATATATCTCTGCATATTTCTCTTCGCGATATAAGTGCATTTCATCTGCTGTACGTTCTGCTGCTTTCATAGAGATAGCTTCTGCAGGGCAAGATAAAGCGCATAAACCACAAGCTGTACAACGCTCTCTTCCTTCGTCATCACGCATTAACGTGTGTTTACCACGGTATACATCACTGAATGGTCTTGTTTTTTCTGGGTAAGCGATTGTTACTTTCTTTTTAAACATGTGTTTTAAAGTAACCATCATTCCTTTGAAGATAGCTACTAAGTAGATCTTCTCAGTCCAAGTAAGTTTCTTATTAGAAACTTCCTTTTTTCTTCCTGATAATGAGTAAGTATTTGTCGACATGCTTAACCTTTTATAAGTAGGATTACAATAGCTGTAATCACTAAATTTAACAATGCAAGTGGAATTAATGATTTCCATCCTAAGTTCATCAATTGGTCATAACGGAAACGTGGTAAAGTCCAACGTACCCACATATAAACGAATATGAAGAAACAGATCTTAATAAATAAAGCAAAAATACCGATGACGTTTGCGATATTCACACCCCAATTTTCTACTGCCCATGACATACCAGGATAGTTATACGCTCCGAAGTATAAAACAGCGATGATAGTAGATGAAATGAATAAGTTAGCATATTCAGCGAATAAGAAGAATCCCATCTTCATAGAAGAATATTCTGTGTGGAATCCTCCGATAAGCTCTTGCTCACATTCAGCTAAATCGAATGGTGCACGGTTAGTCTCAGCAAAAGAACAAATCAAAAAGATTAAGAAACCAACTGGTTGGTAGAATACGTTCCAGTTCATTCCTGCTTGTTGTAATGCTATTTCGCGCATACTTAGTGTTTGTGTCATTAATAGAAGACCTATTAATGAAAGCCCCATCGCAATCTCATAAGAAATCATCTGAGAAGCTGCACGAATACCACTCATAAGAGAATACTTATTATTAGAAGCCCAAGCTCCGATCATAATACCGTATACTCCTACAGAAAGTACTGCGATTATGTATAGCAGACCAACATTTAAGTCAGCCGCTTGAAGAATTATATCTCTTCCAAATAAATGAAACTTATCTCCCCATGGAATAACAGCACTTGTCATAAGTGCTAATGTCATCGCAAGGAAAGGACCAAATTTGAATAAGAATTTATTCGGTGTGTTTGGTTGAGTTTCTTCTTTTGCAAATAATTTTAAACCATCACATAAAGGTTGAAGTAATCCTCCTTTACCTGCACGGTTTGGACCTATACGGTCTTGTATCCAAGCAGCGATCTTACGTTCAGCAAGAGTAGCATACATCGCCATAAGCATTGTAACTGCAAATACAACTACAATAATAACTGCTTTATCTATAATAATAGTTTTATCCATACTTATGCCGTTTTATTCTTTTGATTCGTTATCTGTAAAAGGAATCTCCTTCATACTAATCTTTAAGCGATCTTGCTCACGACCTTCTAAGATTTGTTTTTCAGTCTTCATAACTACAGTATCTAGTTTTCTAGTGTAGTTATTTTGATTGATAACTGAGAATTTCTCGAATTTACGAGGACCTTCTATAACCCAATCTTTTGTGTCTTTGTGATCAAAACGACAGCTGTTGCAGATAAACTCCTCTACTTCGTGGAATTCATCTTTACGAGCAGTAACTCTTTGAATTTCTTCTCCGAACATCCATACTGTGGTTTTTCCTGAACATGTAGGACAGTCTCTGTGTGCATTATAAGGTTTGTTAAACCAAACACGTGATTTGAAACGGAATGTCTTATCTGTTAGAGCTCCCACAGGGCATACATCAATCATGTTTCCTGAGAATTCATTATCTATGGCAGCAGAGATGTAAGTTGATATTTGTGCGTGGTCTCCACGTCCACATACACCATGTACTCTGCTATCTGTAAGTTGCTCAGCAGTTTTTACACATCGATAACAAAGGATACAACGATTCATATGAAGTTGGATATTCTCTCCGATATTCTCTGGAGCGAATGTTCTCTTTTCTTCTTTAAATCTCTTTTGTTCTTTACCGTGTGTAAAAGCAAGGTTCTGTAAGTCACATTCACCTGCTTGGTCACATACTGGACAGTCAAGAGGGTGATTGATTAATAAAAACTCAGTAACTGCTTTACGTGCTTCCAGTACTTTAGGAGAAGTAATACTTTTCACTTCCATACCATCCATAACTCCTGTTTTACAAGAAGCCATAAGTTTTGGCATTGGACGTGGATCGGCTTCACTTCCTTTAGAAACTTCTACTAAACAAGCTCTACATTTACCTCCTGTACCTTCTAATTTAGAATAGTAGCACATCGCTGGAGGTACTGATTCGCCTCCTATCATTCTTGCCGCTTGTAGAATGGATGTTCCTGGTTCTACTTCTATTTCATGTCCGTCTATAGTA
>JBOFGJ010000420.1:0-1246 GCA_051649065.1 Flavobacterium sp.
TGTGGCATTGCTACCCCTCCTGTTCTATAAAACTCTGGATCTTCTCCATTCAATTTCTTATCTGCATAGATTAACCAAGGGTTAGTTGCATTAAATCGTAATGAGAAATTAGACATTTTCATAGATCTTTTAAAATGATCAGGGAACTCATAAGTTAAAGATATATTTTTAAGTCTCACAAATCCACCATCCGCTACACGTTCAGATGAATAATTATAAGTATTATACGCTCTTTGTATAGAACTACTTCCTATAGCATTAACAGTTGTATTATCTGGAATTGTAGGAACATTAGTGAAGTTTTCATCTCCTGCATTAATCCAACGATCTTCAAAAGTCTTACTAAATACATCCGTATCACTATATCTAGCTGCATAAGATGGATATAAACGAATCTTATTACCTCCAGAAGCAACAATTAAGAAATTTAAACTCCAATTCTTATATGTGAATGTATTTGTTAAACCTAATGTTTTATTAGGCTCAATAGATCCTTCATACTTTAAATAGCCCGTTGGATTATTTGTATCTTGGAAGTTTGCACCTCCAATAGTATTAGTTTCTCCTGGTGCTTGTGTAAATGTTGGTAAACCTCTATGATCCAAACCTGTAAACTGGTATGAATATAGAGAGTTACGTGGTCTTCCTACTACATTTCCATTAAACCCTTGTATTAAGTCAATAACTCTTGGTGTATTTTGAAGGCTAGTAACCTCTTGATTGTAATAAGATCCATTTAAAGTCGTTGACCAGCTAAAATCTGAAGTCTTAATATTTGTAGTTGTGATACCAAATTCTACCCCTCTAGTACGCATATCAGCATTATTACCCAATTTAATCTCTTGACCTCCTACACCAGACGTGCGAACGTAATCAATTAAATCAAAAGCATTCCTTTGGTACACATCTGCAACTACTTGAACTCTATTATTCCACAATCCTAAATCAACACCAATATTTGCCTCATGTTGTTTTTCCCATGTTAAATCAGTGTTCTGTAAGTCATTAATATTAATTCCATTCTCGACATTACCTAAATCAGGCCTAGGAGTAACATAAGGCTTATAAATAGCTAAAGAGTTTGTAGCAGGTCCTGAAGTAGCAGTCAATCCATAAGAAGCACGTAAAGCTAAATTGCTTATTGTTTGTGAATTCTCCATAAATTTCTCACTAGACACATTCCATTTACCAGAAGCTGTCCATGTTGGCAACCATCTAGATGACCCTGAATCACCTTGTCTATTAG
>JBOFGJ010000421.1:0-2091 GCA_051649065.1 Flavobacterium sp.
ACATTAACTTATAAGCGATATAATCATTTGGATTTGACAATGTCAACATGTTTGACTTTTCAGGTTTTCTTAACCTTACTGTAAATGTATCCCAGAAATCACTATAGCTTGATAAATTCAAACCTGTCATCTCTTCTAACAAATCCTTCTCACTAGCGGTTAAAATATTCTTTACTGCTCCATTACGTTGTAGAGGAACACTTAATGTTAAAGATGCTTTATCTAACATCCCACCTTTTGCTACGTGATTATTTGTTGAACTTGAAACTAAAGCCACGTTACGTGGTATAAACTTAATCTCAATTGTTTTATTAGGTAAAACAAATCCTTCTCCCTGTTTACTCATTTCTTCCTATTTAAGTAAAAGGGGTAAATTAACACCCCTTTATATTTTTATTATTTTTTATTTATTAAGCAGCTAAACCACATTTTAATGTTGCAGTTCTACCTGAATCTAGAACAACAGCTCCAAATCCTTCAACTAATGCAGTCATAGTTGCAGAGTCTTCCATATGATTCATAACTCCTCCTTTACGTCCAGAGAATGGATCACGAATACCTGCTTTATAACCTCTAATTTCTCCACCACCTTCTACTTCTACTTTCTGAACGTTTGGTTCAGCAGTAGATCCGATTTGCATGATGTCGTAACGATAAGATTCTAATACTCCACCTTCTGGGTGATATACTTTATTACGAACACTATCGTCATACATTGGGTCGACCTCTATGATGACATGGATGTTATTAGGTGCTTTAAATTCAGTGAATTGGAATCCAGCTGAATAAGCATTTGAATGATATTGAGAGCTTGTTTTTTCAATACCATTAGTATTATAGTTTCCAAAGTTTAAAGCTCCCCATCCTGAAGCATCAGCTGTTACAGCTCTATGGAACTGAGCAGCACCTCTTTCTCCAGTACGTACAATAAACTTACGCTCATTCCAATCTAACTTACCTTCAGCTAGTTCAGATAACATATTCTCTAAAATACGAATATTGAATCTGTTGTATGTAACTGTATTAGATAATTCCATTTGTTCACGGATTCCAGAACCAGCTTCAATAGAAATATTAGAGTTACCTACGTTTAAGAATTTACCATTAATATCACGGTTGGTTTTACCAAACATTAATGTACGTGCTTTTTGAACTGAAATTGCTTTTTCAAACCTCCAGTAAATTTCTTGCATCCATGTTTTAGATTCTCTAACTTTTTTAGTGTTAGGATCAACAGTTACAATTTTACTTTCATATACAGGTTCTAATTTACAGTCAATTAATTTTCCTGACACTTTGTGTTCGAATCTCATGTTAGTAACAGTGTTACGTAAAGCATAAGGTGAACTGAAAGCAATTCCAGAACCTTGAGTTGATAATTCAGTTTCAACCGGTGAACCATCAATAGAGAATCTATTACCTGATGTAAACTCATCTCCTGGTACTCCTAATAGAGAATCTTCAGCTCCCCATAATTCAATAGTGTAGACATAGTTTGTTCCTTCTTCATAAGGCTCATCTATAATACGATATTGATAAACGTCAGGTCTATGCCCAACAATTAAGTGCATTTTAGTAAAGTGTTTTTCAGCGAATACTAATTCAACTAAAGAACGAGCTTTACCGATACCTTCATCAGTGTCTTCTACTACTTTACCATTATATCTCGCTTCTACTAGAGGTATACTACGCTCATCTGAAGTTGCTACTTTCCAAGCAAATTCTGAAGTACCCGCTGATAACTTCTTAGTAGGGAATTTAGATAAAGTTGTATCTAAGTTTTTATGTCCTGATTCTTGTAATAATACAGTTGTCAACTTTGTAATCAATTCTGGTTTACTACCAAACAAAGTCGAAATGTGATTTTTAGTTGTAATTCCAGACCATGCTTGGCTTTTTGTCATTACAAACTTTCCTGTTGCGTTACTCATAATTTAAATTATTATTAAAATTGTATTTCAAAATCTTCACCGAAATATGAATTATTATCTTTCACATAAGCAGGTGTTGAATCTTGTTTAAAGTTCGTGTTTTTTAAAGTCTTCTCTAAATCTTTAACAGCGCTTGATTTTGCAGAACCTCCTAAGTTCT
>JBOFGJ010000422.1:0-9737 GCA_051649065.1 Flavobacterium sp.
GGTCTTGAACACGCCTTAATCATACTATTTATTCTTGTCCTCCCTATATTTGGCAGTAGTATCTATCTCTATTCACAAAGAAGCAGTATTCAGTAGTTATTTTCTACTCTTACTCACTTCCATTTTCTCTACTATATGCTCAAAGGTAAAAGAAAGTGAACTCGTTTTCTTGCGTTTATAGACCTTAATCATAATCTTTTCCACAGGGTAAGAATAGGCGATAAATACTTTATCCCTTCCCTCTTGATGCCCATGACCAGATACTATTCTCGTATCACCTGTTCTATTAGTTTCTCTCACCACCTTATTTTCCTTAGAAACACCATAGACTAACACATAATAATCACTGTTATAAGGCAACTCTAACGTAATCTCAGTGTCCTCTCTTTTTAATAATTTCACCTCTCCTATATCAGTGACTAATAACGGTTCTTTACTACTAATCGAATACATCTGACTGCTCGGTACTGCTACTGTTCCATTATACACGATCGACCTCACAGGCTTGTGTACTAGGTATCCGAATACATTCACCTCATCCTGTTGTAGTTCCCCTACCATTTGTTCTAATACAGCTATTTTGGCTCTGTCTTCCTCTAAATCACTCTTCCATTTACCACTTTTAGTTCTCACTAGATTAGGCGTGATATAATACCCTATTGCGTCCTCACTAGTCCCATCCATATAGTTAATCTTAGACGGAACGATAGTCGGCAACCACTCAGGATTATCAAAAAAGTAACGAGAATCAGGAATCCCTAACGCTTGATGAAGCTCCATTCTTCTTTTTTTAAACTTCGAAACCATACCATATAGACTATCTGACTGTATCTCCGTCTCTATCCCAGCATAAAACACACTTAAAGCCTGCGCCTTCTCCTTAGGATTTAACTCTAATAGCTTCCACCCAATATCATCTTCATCTACTACCAACACCTCATCGCCCTGCCCTAATCCATTAGTCCAATTATCATCTGTATGCACTTCAGCATCTTTACAACTAGTGCAAAGTACTAATACCAATAATAAGTTTGCTAACAAAACCTTATACATCCTTATACTCTTTTATCATTTTAACAACACATCTAATCTATATAACCTTAAAAAACAAAGTTTTATTGTAGTTATTTAATAAATATCACATAATACCTACATCAAGATTTCAAAATCAACTTTCTGAAACTTATCTTCAATCACTTGAATAACAATACTAGATAATTCTTCTTTAAAAAAGAAACTAGGTGTTCTTCGTTCTACTTGCACTATTGCCCCTTCCTTTTGTTTAGCGAATGTAATTCCACCACTTGCCACACTATATGCACTTATTTTCTTATTATCATTCAAACCAAAAACATTAATAGAATATCCCTCTTTAACAGGTACATTCACGACTACCTCATTGCCATTAATCTTAATCAACTTAATTACTCCAATATCAGACATAACTGTCATACCAGCATCTGTTACATTATAATTTTTAATTTGAGGTAAAAATACACTAATAGTGTAAGCAACTTCCTTAATAGGTTTAAGAACCTCATAGCCTACAAGAGTAAACTGATACGGTCGCCTTTCTCTCATTGCAATTTCTAACTTAGATAATGTGTCAATATCTGCTTCATATATCCTTTTATTAATATCACTATAAACAACACTCACCCCTTCAGCACTAATATGAGTTCCATCATCAAAATAAATAGTATTAGGCACTATTCTTGGAGACAGCATCAGATTATTCACATAATAAAACGTACTTTTAATATCAAAAATATCCAAAAGTTTAGTACGTATATCCTCAATCGAAACTACTTGATAATTAGATATGCTTTTAAGATTAACAACCTCATTCTTCTCATAGAATTGCTTTACTTTAGTAAACACCTCTTCTTTAGACAGATTACTAATACTAATAGGTTCATAAATTACCTCTGTTGCACTTCCTATTAAAGACTCTTCATTTATAGTCCCTTTACATCCCACTACTCCAATTATTATAACAATAACTAGAATTATATTTTTCTTAATACCTTTCATATTCTTATCTTTAATCTAAGTAGTTGATTTAGTTATTACTATTCTCTAACCTACTTACATAGCCCATCTACTTTATTGCTTCACTCCATTAATCCAATTCTCTTCTCTCTCAAGTTTACCATCTTCGGCATAGTACTTAGCTAATCCATCTTTCTTTCCCTCTCTATAATTTAGTTCCTCTTTAATGTGTCCATTTTCATAATACTCTTTCACTATACCATCGCGCATATCATTCTTATTATTCTCCTCAGCCTTAATCTTCCCACTCTCAAAATAATACTTTGTGACCCCATCTTTTTTATCATTCTTATAACTCACTTCCGAATGTATTTTACCATTTTCTAAGTAATGTATGGTACTACCATCTAATTGGTCGTTTTTATAATTAGCCTTAGTTTCTAACTTGCCTCTGTCAGTATAAAACAGCGTAATACCATCTGACTTTCCTAACTTATAGTTTGCTGCCGTTTTTAATTTACCATTCTCATAGTAATATTTTGTTAACCCATCTAATTCACCCTCATTATAATTTCTAACAGAACTCAGATTTCCATTCTCAGAATAATGTTTTATTATTCCATCTAATTTTCCTTCCTTATAAAAACCTTCCACACTAAGCCTTCCTGTATCATAATATTCTTTAACTTCTCCTTCTTCAAGTTGATTTTTCCACTTGACAGTTTTTTTTATTTTACCATTTTCGTGATATGCTATAGCAGGACCTAATTCCCCATATTCAAAAGTTAATTGAGTTTTTACATTACCATTGTTATAATATTCTTTAGCGATTCCATTCTCCATACCATCACTCCAATTTATTTCTTTATCTATCTTTCCTTCTGATAAATAATATTTCCCTAATCCACTTAATTTATCGTCTTTCCAAATCTCTTCAGACATCACATTCCCATTATCATAGTACACTTTAGTAATACCTTCAAGTACCCCTTCTTTCCAATTTACTTCTTTCTTTATATTGCCATTTTCATAGTAGTCTCTAAATACCCCATTCTCCTTCCCATGATTATAATTGTAATCTTTTTGCACTTTCCCATTCGAATAATACTCTTTAACATCACCATGCATACTACCATTTACATATTTTTTTTCAACTTTTATACTTCCATCTTCAAAGTAACTTTTTACATCACCATCCATAATATTTTGCTTAAACGACAACAAACCTGACAATTGGCCATTTTCATAATAAAACTTAGAGTTACCGTGATTTTTATTATCCACTATGTCCACTATACTTTTTATCTTGCCACTTTCATAATAAGTAGTAGCCATACCATTACACAACCCATCTTTAAAGGGCATCTCATTCTCTATTTTACCATTCATGTGATAGGATACTGCCATTCCAGTAAAAGGGTCAAGCCCAAATGGTGTATACATCACACCTCCCCTATTTTGAAGTGTATATAAATTAGTCACTCTTCTCTGCTGAAAACTCATCAACAAAAAACTCACTAATAATAGTACTAAAACCTTTTTCATACATCTCTATTTGATTTAAAATCTCCTAATAGTACGTTTATATGCTCAACTTATCACCACACTTAACTAACTATATAAAAACAAATTACGTTAAAGGTATAAATTATATTCAACAATTTTGCAAATTAAAAAACAACCTACAAGATTCCTGAGAAAAGTAAATAACGTCATAGATATTAAATAATCAGGACGAGACAAGACAAAAAATGATAGGATAGCGATGGCAGTTTGATCGCATAATGATCGTATAAAAAATAGCCTAAACTATGTGACCATTATGCGATCACTATGCGACCATTATGCGACCACTCACATTTTTTTAAAATAGAAAAATAAAAAAAATCACTAATAACACCCGCTCATTTGCAACTTCTTCACGCCTCTTTTTCATTCTCTACAAAAGGAAACTAAATGCAAAAACTCAATTGCTCTCTATAAAACAACCACTCGAAATAAACTTAAAACACACTAAAGTTTCCATTAAAATAAAGACATAAAACCAATGATTACAATACTTTACAAACAATAAAGAAACTCACAAGCAAGTTAAAGTTTCCTTAATTATTTTAGAAACTTAAATTTCTAAAAAGTTTCCACACTATATTTGCCTCACTTAAACAACAAAATAATGGAAACTCAAATATTAGAAAAAGCAACTCAAATGTTCCTTCTCCAAGGATTTAAAACTGTAACAATGGATGATATCGCATCTGAGTTGAGTATTTCGAAAAAGACAATCTACCAACACTTCTCTTCCAAGCCAGAATTGATAGAAAAAGCCTTAGCGACTATTAACACCAAATTCTTACAACAATTAGAACTAACCATTAAGGAAGACAGAGAAGCCATCCCAGAATTACTAGCCGCATTCAATGATATTAACGATATATTCTTAGTAGACTTATCAGGCTGTTTCTACCAATTGTCTAAGTATTATCCTAAGCTAGCACAAAAACAAAAAGTCTTTCACGAAAAGAAATATGTAAAAATTCTGGAGAAGAACTTAGAAAAAGGAATTAGAGAAGGAGTATATCGATCTGACATAGACGTAGACTTCATCGCTAGATTTTACATTGCTTCACTAACAGCAATAGAGGATCTAGACTACTTCCCTGAATCTGATTATACACATCTAGAGATGCACTACTTACACTTAGAATATCACATTAGAAGTATAGCTACAGAAAAAGGATTGCAAATGTATAAGGACCTAATAAAGAACAGTAAATAATGAAAACGGTAAAGATAACGCTTATCGCTCTTCTAACTGCTTTTATAGCACATGCTCAGGAACCTCTTAGCCTAAAAGAGGCTCTAAAATATGCGCTACAACACAAGGCGGAAGCTAAACAAGCTACCTTAGATATAGAGAACAGTCAGTATCAGATAGAAGAAGTAAGAGCGAATGCACTACCCCGTTTAGACTTAGAGGCTAATATCCTTAATAACGTGAAGATACAGGAGATGCCGCTGACGATGGGTGGGCAGACACAAATGATTCCTTTTAATCTAAAGTGGAATTCTAACATATCGGCTACAGCTTCTCAGGTTCTCTTTAATCAAGCAGTCTTTATGGGACTTAAAGCCGCTAGATCAGCTAAGGAATTTTATATTATCAATAAGGCGCTAACTGATGAGCAGATTATAGAGAAAGTAGCGAGTACCTATTATCAAGTATATCAAACTAAGGCAATGCTTAATACGATAGAAACCACAATAGAGAGTACCACTAAAATTAAGGATATTATAGAGAATCTACACAAGAATGGATTAGCTACTCAGATAGATTTAGATCGTACTAAAGTAAGTCTAAGCAACATCAAAGCTACAAGACAGAAAATCATCAATGCTATTGACTTACAAGAGAATGCGCTTAAATTCTTTATGGGAATGGATGTCAACACTCCTATTATTATGCCTGAAACAACATTTAATATAGATGAAAAAGGAATTCTAGCAGAAAACAGAATAGAGAGCAGAACAGAGATTCACTTACTAGAGAAACAAAAAGACTTACTTGAATACAAGAGAAAATCAATAATTGCAGATTACTATCCATCATTAGCTGCATTCGGTAACTTCGCTTATCAAGGTATGGGAGATAAATTTCCTTGGGGAGGTTCTCCTGCAGACAAGGTATACTGGATGAATACCTCAGCTGTAGGCCTACAATTAAAAATACCTGTATTTAGTGGATTTGCTACTCGCTCTAAAGTTAGACAAGTAGAAATCGAACAGAAAAAAGTAGATGTACAAATAAACGATACTAAACAAGCCCTATCACTAGACTTTAGCAATGCACAAAAATCTCTTGAGAATGCCATAATCACGATAGATATTCAGAAAGACAATGTCAGTCTAGCAAAAAGCATCCTGTCTAATATTCAGAATAACTATAAAAATGGCTTAGCTACATTAACTGACTTGCTTAATGCTGAGAATGCTTATACTGAAGCAGAAAATAACTATACTACCTCTATGCTAGATTATAAACTAGCAGAGATACAACTAGTAAAAGCACAAGGAGAACTTAAATCGTTATTAGATTAATCTAACATCATAAGAATATGAAAAAAGTAATTACAGCCCTAGTACTAGTTGTTTTAGTAGGAGGTCTTATCTATATATTATCAAGTAATAAAGCGAAGAACGATCAAGAAACGGCTATCGTAGCAGAGCGTAGTGCAGAAGTAACTGTAAGAGCTGAACAAGCGAAATTACAAGTATATGATGCTACTTATAAAGCTAATGGTAATTTCATACCAGAGCAAGAGGTAACTATCTCAGCAGAGACTCCAGGTCGTATCAACAAACTATTAGTAGATGAAGGTACACGTGTGCATAAAGGTCAAGTCATCGCAATAGTAAATAGCGATCAAATCAATGTGCAAATTCAAAATGCAGAGGCTACTCTAGCTACAGCTAAAGCTGATGCTACGAGATTCGAAAGTGCTTTTAAGACCGGTGGAGTGACTCAACAACAACTTGACCAAGTGCGTCTAATTCTTAAAAACGCAGAAGCAAACTTAAAGTCTGCTCGTATCACAGCTGCTGATGCGAATGTAAAAGCACCTATCAATGGTATTATCAATAAGAAACACGTAGAACTAGGGTCATTCGTAGCGCCTGGTGCTCCTCTATTTGATTTGGTAAACGTTGCACAACTTAAATTAAGAGTGAATGTAGATGAGAGTCACGTAGCTAATCTTAAAAAAGGGGATATCATCACAGTTAAGGCAAGTGTACTACCTAACGATACATTCCGAGGAAAGGTAACCTTCATCGCCCCTAAGGCTGATGCAGCTCTTAACTATCCTGTGGATCTGTTAATCGCTAACAACCAAGAGAACAAATTAAGAGCAGGTATGTATGGTTCTGCTATTTTCGATGGAGAGAAGGACACTAATACTCCTATCCTATTAATACCGCGTAATGCGTTCGTAGGAAGTGTTAGTTCTAATCTAGTCTATACCATCGTACAAGGTAAAGCCGTCTCTAAAAAAGTAGTTGCAGGTCGTAATTTTGGAGACTTCGTAGAAGTTCTAGAAGGTCTTAAAGAAGGGGAGACAGTAATCACTTCAGGGCAAATTAACTTGACAGAGAACACACCTGTATCTATCATTAAATAACATCCTCTAAAACCAAAGGATCGACTTATGAAAATAGCCGAAATATCAATAAAACGTCCTAGTATAATTATAGTATTGTTTATCGTATTACTACTAGGTGGTTTATTTAGTTATAAAAATCTGAGTTACGAGTTAATTCCAAAGTTTGAAGTAAACGTAATTACAGTTGCCACAGTATATCCTGGAGCTTCGCCTTCTGAGATAGAGAACACCGTGACAAAGAAAATAGAAGATGCTGTAGCCTCACTAGAAAATGTGAAGAAGGTAGAAGCCATGTCATTCGAGAGTTTATCTACCGTAATGATTTACTTAAACTCTTCTGCTAATGTTGATTTATCCCTAAATGATGCACAGCGTAAGATTAATGCTATTCTTAAAGATTTACCTAAAGATGTAGATCCTCCTTCCTTACAGAAGTATTCACTGAGTGACTTGCCTATCTTGACACTGAGTATCACAAGTGACTTGACAGAAAAAGAGTTATATGATTTACTAGATAAGAAGATACAACCTATATTCTCTCGTGTCAACGGGGTAGCTAAAGTAGAACTTATCGGAGGTGAAGAAAGACAGATACAAGTACTTCTAGATCCCAAGAAATTAGAGGCCTATGGATTAAGTGTACCGATGGTACAACAGATCATCTTAGGTTCTAATTTAGACTTCCCTACAGGTAATGTCAAGTCTAAAGACAAACAAACGATTATCCGTCTAGAAGGGAAATATAAGAATGTACAAGAGATGCGTGACTTAGTTATAGCTTCTCAAGGAGGTATAGATATACGCTTAGGTGATGTAGCGGATGTACAAGACGGTATTAAAGAGATCGAGAAAATCGCACGTCTTAATCAGAAGTCAACAATATTAATGCAAGTCATCAAACAGTCAGATGCCAATGCAGTAACAGTAAGTGAACTGACTCACGAAACAATTAAAGAAGTAGAGAACAATTATAAAGATCAAAACATCAATATTAAAGTAGCGAATGATTCGTCTGAGTTTACCTTAGAGGCAGCTAATGCAGTAATGTTTGACTTGTTCTTAGCGATTGTCTTAGTGGCATTCGTGATGCTATTCTTCTTACACAGTTTAAGAAACGCTATTATCGTAATGGTGGCTATTCCACTATCTTTAATCGCTACATTCATTGGGATATATTTATTGGGATATACATTAAACTTATTAAGTTTACTTGCCCTATCCCTAGTAGTGGGAATCTTAGTCGATGATGCCATCGTAGTTATCGAAAACATTCACCGCCATATGGAGATGGGTAAAAATAAAGTACGTGCCTCTTATGATGGAGCGAAAGAGATAGGTTTTACAGTTACTGCGATTACATTAGTTATTGTCGTGGTATTCTTACCTATCGCGATGTCATCTGGTCTAGTACCAAATATCATTAAACAGTTCTGTGTAACCGTAATTATAGCTACACTATTATCGCTCTTAGTATCATTTACCATAGTACCTTGGTTATTCTCAAGATATGGACGCATCGAAGTAATTAAGCCTTCTACATTCTTTGGTAAGATTATACACGGCTTTGAGACGGGATTAAATGCGTTCACACATACGATATCTAATCTATTAGTATGGTCGTTAAACTCTACTAAGAACACGATCATCGTGATTATCATCGTAGCCTTATCATTCTTTGGTTCAATAGCATTGTTGCCGATGGGATATATAGGAGCAGAGTTCTTTCCTAAGACAGATAAAGGAGAGTTCTTAGTACAATTAGAACTAGATAAAGACGCTTCACTTCAGCAGACTAATAAAGTGACTCAGAGAGTAGAAGACTTCTTAAGTACTAAACCAGAGGTAGTAGATATGATCACTACAGTAGGTCAGTCTTCTGAAGGATATGGAGGAGCACAAGCCACTAAATACAAGTCTGAGATACATGTTATCTTAACAGATAAGAAGCAACGTAAGGAGAACTCATTCGTCTATGCAGCAAAATTAAAGAATGAGTTGACACCACTTATTGCAGATGCGAAGGTTAAGACGGTACCGGTAGGATTAATCGGAGCTGAAGAGGCACCATTGGCCTTAACTATTACAGGGTCTACTTTAGATGATGCGATGGACTTCGCCATCCAGGCTAAAGAATTACTAGATAAGATACCCGGTACGATGGAGACCAAACTAACGACTGAGACAGGTAGTCCAGAGATTAACGTACAGGTGAACCGTGATAAAATGGCTGCGTTAGGACTAGATATGTATACTGTTGGGATGACTATGCAGACAGCGTTTAATGGGAATAAAGATGGTAAGTTTAGAGCAGGTGAGTATGAATACGACATCAACATTAGGTTTCAAGAATATGCGAGAACGACTATCGATGACGTAAAAGAAATCAGTTTTAAAAACAACGTTGGCCAAGACATCAAACTAGCCCAATTTGCCGATATTAAATACAGTTCAGGCCCTTCTATCCTAGAGCGTAGAGACAAGAGTCCATCAGTGACCATTAAATCTCAAACGATAGGTCGTGCTCCAGGAGCAATAGCAGAAGAGTGGGTACCGCAGTTCGAAAAACTAAGTATGAAGCCAGGGGTAAAA
>JBOFGJ010000423.1:0-2086 GCA_051649065.1 Flavobacterium sp.
AGGAGTAGCAACTCATCTTAAACCCCAATTAAGCGATAAACATATAAACGAAAAGTAATTATACAAAATAGCTCTGAATTTCTTCTTAAAGCATACTTTAGTATGGTTTTAGAAGAAATGAAAGATATATGAAGTAGAAGGAAATACTTTGCAGTATTTGGCTAATGCTTAATCTGGGTTAAAGCAAAATAAAAACTAGAAGCAGAATAGAGATATTCTGCTTTTGTCATTTAGTAAAGGAGGTAAAATCAACGGTATTAAGGCGATTGTATAGGTTGTATATCAGTAAGTTTTTTTTGATGACCTTAGATAATACGTGAGAATATTGAGGTATCTGATTGATTAATAGGTTGTTGTTTTTATTTTCTTGAAGGTTGAAAATTTTCTAAATAATTAGGAATAATTGTTGAATTATTTTTAATTTTAGTAATAGTCTAATTAGAATAGGTTAGGTAGTAGAAGATTTCATATCTATTATCGCAAAAAGGTAATGCCTAATTTATTAATGCTTTAAAGCTTAGGAATAAGTTTAAACAGGACTAAGTGATGTTAAACAGAATTTATTTGTAATAAACAGTCATCCAAGATTTAAGGTTAATACTATATTACTATGATAAAAGATTATTTGAATAAATTAGTAGGTATTCGCTTAAAAGGCAGAAAGAAGGAATTAATACTAGGTATAGTACTTGCTTATAATGATAAGTGGTTATTGACGAAGTGTAATTCAGTAGACTACATTATCGATGGATATGAGCTAATAGCTGTTGATAAAATATCTACAATAGAGCGGGGAGAGAATATTGCATTTATAGAAGAAGTACTAAAAGCAAAGCACGTAGATTTTTTCAATAGCCCAATAGTTCTAAAAGATAATATATTTGATACCTTAAAAATGATAGGTAATAAGTATGGTGCTTTTGGGCTAGAGTTTAAAGAAGAGGATTGTGTCTATGTAGGCAAGTATATGGATAGCGATGACAATGAGTATTTCGCATTCGAAGAACTATCTGCCAACGGGGAATGGTTTGATGAGATAGAGGAGTTTAAGATATCGAAAGTCTATAAGATAGACTTTGATAATGATTATGTCGAATCTTTGTTGTTATATACCAATAGGAAATTGAGTGAATAGAGATTAGAAATTTTTAATATTAGTTCTTGAAAAGAATTGCATAATTATTGCTGTGTTTAATGAAACAAAGAATATTAATACCAATTTTAAAAGATTAATTATGAGAAAAGTTTTAAGTTATTTATCAGCTTTTATGTTAAGCCTATTTTTATTAGGCTGTAGTTCAGATGATAATTATACTGACGTGTCTAATTTAGTAGGTGGATATACTATGGTTAATGCTTATGAAAGTGAGGGAGCAGTAGTCTTCGCAGCAGATGGACGACCTGTACAGAATCCTTACTATCCATTACCTTATCAGATGGTAGGTTATGTTAACCTTTGGGAAGGTACGCGTCTTCTAACAGTGCACGGTGCAGGTTCTAACAAAGTACTAGCGAATAAAACAAAGAAGATAGAGAATAAGCAGTTTTATACTTCATTTATCGGAGGTAATGAGAAGAAGGTAGTTAATTTTATCACTGAAGATAAAATAGCTAAGGTGAATCCATTAAATGAGGCTAAACAATCAGGAGTGCGTTTTTTTAATCTTAGTTCTGATGAAGTAATTGCTACAGTGGAGTTTAACGATAAACCTTCAATCAAAGAATTCGTAATGCGCCCTCAAGACAGTGAAGAAACTGTACTGAGAAGCCAAGAGTTTAGAGCATTAGATTCTAATACGTATAAGATTACGATTAAAGACAAAGATAATAAAGAATTAGTTTCTAAAGAGAATGTGAAGCTTGATGCATCTCGCTTTTATTCAATCATCTTGATAGGATCTAAAGATAGTAGTGAGAAACCGTATTATATCGGGGTCGTAAATCAAGCAGTTAGATAAGTAAAAAATAATAATACTGAATCCTTTAAAGCTCTAGGGCTTTAAAGGATTTTTTTTTGATAATATAGCGTAACACTTCTGAAGTACTAAAGAATACAATATCTTTACTACTGTATTCTCTACTATTT
>JBOFGJ010000424.1:0-10526 GCA_051649065.1 Flavobacterium sp.
TAATTCTTCTTCTGTCATTGGAATAAACATCGCCTCTTCCTCTACTAAAGAAGTAACATAACTACTAATCTTATCTAATAGCTTCTCATCTTGAATACCTTTTAAGTAATCCACCAACAACTCTTTCTTCGCTTCTATACTCATAATCTATTCCTTTTTAAAGCACAAAGATAATGATTACAAAAAAACACAAAGTACTATCAATCAAATATTAACAACAAAAAAACAGAACCTATACAGACTCGGTTCTTCTTATATATTTCTCTTTATAACGTATTCGCTTGGTTCTTCATTCAAATACATACTCTGGGGTGATTGTTTAGTGTGAAAGACATCTAAGATGATTATATCTTCTTGTACTATTTCATAAAGTATCTTATACTGATAAATAAGGATATAACGCATGTTGTGCTCTCTACTTTTACAACAATATTCAATCTGTCCTAAATAAGGAAACCTCAACAAATCGTCTACTCTCAAAACAATCAAATTACTAACCTCCTCAGCCTTTACTACACTAACATAATTGACATAATAATCATATATTATTTTCAACCTACTTAAAGCATATTCAGACCATACTATTCTCATAGCATTACCACTTAGTAATCATTTCTTTTACTTGCTCCTGCGTATAATATCTTCCTTCTTCATAATCTTTACGAGAAATAGCCAAGCGTTCTTCTAATTCTTCTTCTGTCATTGGAATAAACATCGCCTCTTCCTCTACTAAAGAAGTAACATAACTACTAATCTTATCTAATAGCTTCTCATCTTGAATACCTTTTAAGTAATCCACCAACAGCTCTTTCTTCGCTTCTATACTCATAATCTATTCCTTTTTAAAGCACAAAGATAATGATTACTAAAATACACAAAGTACTATAAATCAAATATTAATAACAAAAAAACCGAGCCTATACAGACTCGGTTTCTCTCTTTATAACTATAAAACGGGGAGGAATTATTTCACCTCTTCGTATTCTACGTCTTGTGCACCATCAGCATCACCACCTTGGTTAGGTTGTCCTTGTTCAGGAGCACCTTGTCCACCTTCAGCTTGTGCTTTGTACATTTCTTCAGAAGCAGCTTTCCAAGCTTCGTTGATTTTATCTAACGCAGGTTGAATAGTTTCTACATTTTTAGTTTCAAAAGCAGTTTTTAATTCTGCTAAAGCTCCTTCGATGTTAGATTTATTACCATCAGATAATTTATCTCCGAACTCTTTTAACTGTTTCTCTGTTTGGAAAATCATAGCGTCAGCTTCGTTGATTTTTTCAACAGATTCTTTTGCTTTTTTATCAGCATCAGCATTCGCCTCAGCTTCTTGTTTCATTCTTTGGATTTCTTCTTCAGTTAATCCAGATGAAGCCTCGATACGAATATCGTGAGATTTACCAGTTCCTTTATCTGTAGCAGATACTTTGATAATACCATTCGCATCGATATCGAAAGTTACTTCGATTTGAGGAACACCTCTTTGTGCAGGTGGTAAACCATCTAAGTGGAAACGACCGATTGTTTTATTATCATTAGCCATTGGTCTTTCTCCTTGTAATACGTGGATTTCAACTGATGGTTGGTTATCTGCAGCTGTAGAGAACACTTGTGATTTCTTAGTAGGAATCGTAGTGTTAGACTCAATCAACTTAGTGAATACACCTCCCATAGTTTCGATACCTAATGAAAGTGGTGTAACGTCTAATAACAATACATCTTTTACATCTCCTGTTAATACACCTCCTTGGATAGCAGCACCGATAGCAACTACCTCATCAGGGTTAACTCCTTTATGTGGTTTTTTACCAAAGAACTTCTCTACTTCTTCTTGAATTCTTGGGATACGTGTAGAACCTCCTACTAAGATTACCTCATCGATATCTGATTTAGATAAACCAGCATCTTTTAAAGCTTTCTCACATGGAAGCATAGAACGACGTACTAAATCATCTGACAATTGCTCAAATTTAGCTCTTGTTAATGTTTGTACCAAGTGTTTTGGTCCAGAAGCAGTAGCTGTTACATAAGGTAAGTTAATCTCTGTTTGTGTTGCAGATGATAACTCAACTTTTGCTTTCTCAGCAGCTTCTTTTAAACGTTGTAATGCCATAGCATCTTGACGTAAATCCACACCTTCAGCAACTTTAAATTCTTCTGCTAACCAGTTAATAATTACGTTATCAAAGTCATCTCCACCTAAGTGAGTATCTCCATTAGTAGATAATACTTCGAATACACCGTCTCCTAACTCAAGGATAGAGATATCGAATGTACCACCACCTAAGTCATATACTACTACTTTTTGATCTTTTCCTGTTTTGTCTAATCCGTATGCTAACGCAGCCGCTGTAGGCTCGTTGATAATACGTCTTACTTTTAATCCTGCGATTTCTCCTGCTTCTTTAGTTGCTTGACGTTGTGCGTCATTAAAGTAAGCTGGTACAGTGATTACAGCTTCTGTTACTTCTTGTCCTAAGAAATCCTCAGCTGTTTTTTTCATTTTTTGCAAAGTCATTGCAGAGATCTCTTGTGGAGTATATAGACGTCCGTCGATATCTACACGTGGAGTGTCGTTATCCCCTTTAACTACTTTGTAAGGTACTGAAGATGTCTCTTTCACAGACTCACTATATCTTTCTCCCATAAAACGCTTGATAGAAGCAACCGTTTTTGTAGGGTTAGTTACAGCCTGACGTTTTGCAGGATCACCTACTTTAATCTCTCCACCTTCTACGAAAGCTACGATAGATGGTGTAGTTCTTTTTCCTTCAGCGTTTGAAATTACTACTGGCTCGTTTCCTTCCATTACAGAAACACAAGAGTTTGTAGTTCCTAAGTCAATACCAATTATTTTACTCATAATATTTTCTATAGTTTATTTTTATACTTAATTCATTGTCGTGAGCATCAAGCTCGGTTACTCTTAAACAATCTTTGTGCCAACAGAAAAAAAGCACTTTTTTGTCTGATTTACGTCAGTTTTTAGTATTCTATAATGTCACAATGTCACTTTTAAGCCTTCTAACTATCACCATCTTGCCTTTTACGTCAGTTTATATTGTCAGTACTCTTGCTCCTAAAAGCTCACTTAACTACTTTTTACCCTTTGTAAAAATATAATTCACTTTAATGACCTTCTATTAGATCTGCTCATTTAAATTTCTTAAATCTGCAACTTGATACTCATTTCTATTTCATTAGAAATCAATGATCCTATCTCATAAGGATTAAATTTATTTTACCCTATTCCATTCCAAAAACACTTTATTAATAGCTTCTTTTAGAATTGTTCCTGTCTTCATTCATATGAATGTATACTGACAGCATTGTGAGAGCATAGTGACTCCATTAAAAAACCTGTTTTAACGGACTCACTACGGACTCATTATGGACTCACTATGGACTCAAACGAACCAAAACTACATAAAAGCCCCTATTCTAGCCTACTAACAAATGATAAGATTATTTTTAAATATTGACCTAGAAGAATGGTCTGAAAAATTTCAAAAAATTTGATATTCATTATTTTACAAAGACATGAATTTAATCTTAAGATTTTACTACATACTACAAAGCAATTCTACTTCATAGCTCTTTCATTATTTCTATAATTATACTAGAATATGCTAAAATCAAATTTAGACCTATCTTGTATAATTACTTTTCGTTTATATGTATATCGAACATTCTGGGTTTAAAACAAAAGACAAATAATAGTCTCGAGGAGTATAAAATTAATTGTCAGATTGTACTAAGTAGTATATCGTTAGAATATACTTCTCAACTTGCGTTAAATAACTTCCTAAAAGTTGTCTCTGATTAGAATTTAGCTATCTTCGTATTATTAAACTCACTACTATTTTATGGAATGTATTTCTGTATTTGATATGCTAAAGATCGGTGTAGGACCATCGAGCTCACACACTTTAGGCCCTTGGAGAGCTGCAGAGCTATTTTTAAAAGAATTGCACGAACGCAATATCTTTGACCAAGTCTCATCTTTAAAAATTGACTTATTTGGTTCACTCTCTTTAACAGGAGTTGGGCACGCAACTGATTTAGCAGTTATGCTAGGACTTAGCGGAGCTGATCCAGAATATGTTCCTATAGACGATATTAGTGGTATTATTGAACAAATAAATGTTTCTCAATCACTTCTATTAGGAGGTAAAATGTCTATTCACTTTATCCCTAAAGAACACATTGTATTTAATAGAAACTTCTTGCCCTTTCACGCTAATGGGATGACTTTTACTGCTAAATATGGAGAACATAATATCTATGAATCTACCTTCTACTCTATCGGTGGAGGATTTGTCGTTAAAGAAGAAAGTATAGAAAATACAGAAAACGAAGAAATTAAAGCTACTTTCCCTTTCCCTATCGAAAAGGCAACTGAGCTATTAGCATACTGTAAAGAGCAGAATAAATCTGTATCTGAAATTGTGTATGAAAACGAGAAATCTATACGTACAGAAGACGAGATACACCATGAACTAATGCGTATCTGGAACACGATGTTAGAGTGTATGTATATCGGATGTCATACAGAAGGTATTTTACCTGGAGGACTTAATGTACGCAGACGTGCGTATGATACACACACTAAACTTAAAGGAGACTTACCTTATAATACTCCACAAGAGTGGTTACAAACGATCAGAAAAACGAAAGTTTACTTTAGACAAATATTAAAATGGGTTAGCTGTTTTGCACTTGCTGTTAATGAAGTAAATGCTGCATTAGGGCGTGTAGTAACTGCACCTACTAATGGTAGTGCAGGCGTTATCCCTTCTGTATTAATGTACTATTTAGTAATCGAAAACCACAAAGCTAGCGAGAAAGAGATTAAACAGTTCCTTATGGTAGCTGGTGAGATTGGTAGTATCTTTAAAAAAGGAGCAACTATATCTGCTGCTATGGGCGGATGCCAAGCTGAGATAGGTGTATCTAGCGCCATGGCTGCTGGGGCATTATGTGAATTAATGGGAGGTACTCCTGAGCAAGTAATGGTAGCTGCAGAGATAGCAATGGAGCATCACTTAGGACTTACTTGTGACCCTATCGGTGGATTAGTACAAGTTCCGTGTATTGAAAGAAATACAATGGGAGCTATTAAGGCTATTAATGCTGCAGAACTAGCACTAGATACCGATCCTAAAAATGCAAAAGTACCTTTAGATAAAGTAGTAAATACAATGTGGGAAACTGCAAAAGATATGAATAATAAATACAAAGAGACTTCTGAAGGAGGTCTAGCTGTAGCTGTAAATTTAGCTGACTGTTAATAACAATGAAACAATCTATTTCCTTACTATGTTTATTAATCTCATCGATCGCGATGAGTCAAACCCCATTATATGTAACTACTCCTACAGTAGCTTATGATGATGCTAATGGAACTAACCAAATCGGTGTATATGTTCATGGTGCATATTTAGAAAATGTAGAAAAAACAAACAAGAATGTGTTTAAGGTTACCACGGAATATTCAGGTATTACCTATATCTTAGATACTGCTAATCTTAAAGAAATAATTACTAATGCAGATGAGTCAGAGAAGTCTCCTGCTCCTATTATTGATTTTGATGATTACTATGGTAGCCCTCACTTATTCACTGTAGTTGGTGGACTTAAAGTTAGAAAAGCTCCTAACCACCAAGCAGAAACTTTAGGTGTACTATATAATGGTACTCCAGTAGGTATTAACTACTATCCCTACGACAAAGAGGCTTGGATAAAAATCACCTTTAACGAAGGACAAGGTTATATCCCTGTAAAATACTTGGGAAAAAGACCAGTACTTGCTAATTTAATAGCTAGCTATAAGAAAGCTACTGATCCAAAAGAACAAAAAAGACTAACGCAACGTATAGTAGAACTTGGCTGGAATAGTTCTGATGATGAAGCTGCTAAAGCTTTACTAGTATTCGCTGACTTCGCAGAGAAAAACGGGCAACCTGAGAAAGGAGCTATTGCTAGATTACAAGCTGAAGTACTAAAAGCTTCTCCAGAAGAAGAAATGTATGATAAGATACTAGCTATGGTGAACAAAAAACAACTTGGTTTTACGTTAAATAATGTGATAGAACCAACAAAAGGTTTTAGCTTAGCCACGTTAGAGAAGACTTTCGGAAAGATAAAAGAAAGTTACTCTAACTTAGACGACTGTGCTTTAGACAACTATGAGAGCAATATTAAGTTCAATAACGCTGAATGTATCGGTCACGATGTTAATAAAACTTATACCTTAAAAATAGTGAATATTGCTAATGGTGCAGGTTTTAAGATAAACAATAGTGTATTAAACGAAAATACAACTGAGAAAGAATTTTTAAAAATTGGAAAGGGATTAATTAATTTAATTCTATCTACTGAGAAAGCTTATCAAATACCTATAGGTGATTCAGCATATCGATTCACTTTTGCAGAAGGCAAGTTAAGTAAGGTAGAGTTAATATATTTCTGTTAGTCTTACTTCTAATATTTATATATTATTTTATAATAACCCAAAAAAACAAGAAAAATGTCTGTAGCAAAAAAGGACTATAAAAAAGTGACAACTAAGTCGCTAATAGATATGAAAGCCAACGGAGAGAAGATATCAATGCTTACGTGTTATGACTACTCTATGGCTAAAGTATTAGAAGCAGGTGGAGTTGACGTTATGCTTGTAGGAGATTCTGCTAGTAACGTTATGGCTGGTCATGAGACTACCTTACCGATCACACTAGATCAGATGATTTATCACGCACAGTCTGTAGTACGTGGAGCTGACAGAGCGCTAATTGTTGTGGATTTACCATTTGGTTCTTACCAATCTGATCCTAAAGAAGCATTGCGTTCAGCTATTCGTATTATGAAAGAAAGTGGAGCTCACGCTGTCAAGATGGAAGGTGGAGAAGAAATCAGAGATGGTATTAAGCGTATCTTAGATGCTGGTATTCCTGTGATGGGGCACTTAGGTCTTACACCTCAGTCTATCTATAAATTCGGTACTTATACTGTAAGAGCGAAAGAAGAAGAAGAAGCTAACCAACTTATCAAAGATGCTAAGATGTTAGATGAAATAGGATGTTTCGCTCTTGTATTAGAGAAAATCCCTGCTTCACTAGCAAAGAAAGTTGCTGAGAGTATCTCTATACCAGTTATTGGTATCGGTGCTGGTAATGGTGTAGATGGTCAAGTATTAGTAATACATGACATGATCGGTCTTACACATGAGTTTAGTCCTAAATTCTTACGTCGCTATATGAATATCTATGAAGATATGAAAAATGCAGTAGCACAATATGTTGATGATGTAAAAGCTGTTGACTTCCCTAACGAGAAAGAGCAATATTAGAATAAATTTACTTATTTAAAATACAGAGAATATCCTTTTTACATATAAAAAGGATATTTTTGTTTAAAATTATTACAAATGAAAATTGTCTCTACACCCGAAAACCTACAAGTACTCCATGAAGATAACCATATTATCATTATCAATAAACGCGTAGGTGATCTAGTACAAGGTGATCAGACAGGTGATATGCCGTTAAGTGAAATAGTAAAACTTTACTTAAAAAAGAAACACAATAAACCGGGCGAAGTATACTTAGGTGTTATACATCGTCTAGATCGCCCAACTTCAGGATTAGTGGTATTCGCTAAAACGTCAAAAGCGCTAACGCGATTAAACGAATCTTTTAAGAATAGAGAAACACAAAAGACCTATTGGGCCGTAGTAAAAGACGCACCTCCTAAGGTAGAAGATACGCTAGAACACTTCTTAGTAAGAAACCCTAAGAACAATACTTCTAAAGCACATAAAAAAGAAGTTCCTAATAGCAAGAAAGCAAAACTTACTTATACGATGTTTCACCAGTTAAAGAACTACTCTGCTTTAGAGATAGACTTATACACTGGAAGACATCATCAGATACGCTGTCAGTTAGCCGCTGTAGGCTGCCCTATTAAAGGCGATCTAAAGTATGGTGCTGATAGAAGTAATCCAGATGGAGGAATACACTTACATGCTCGTAAGCTTACCTTTATTCATCCTGTGACCAAAGAGAGTATGACTATCATAGCTCCTACTCCTGATGAAGTGATATGGAATAATATAGAACCTAAATAATATAAAAGGCTATTCAGAGATGAGTAGCCTTTTTTATGCCAGATTAAGCAATAGACATATAAGTGAAAAGTAATTATACAAAATAGGGCTCAATTTATGAAAGGACTGAGTATAAAATAGTTCACAGGACTATTTTAAAACGAAGAGCCAGCAGTAGCACGGCATGTAATATGGTTTTAGAAGAAATGAAATAGATATGAAGTAGAAATACTTTGCAGCATTTGGCTAATGCTTAATCTGGGTTTATATTTAAATGTATATTCGTATTAAAATTGCAACGAATGAAAATAGAACAGAAATACACCTACACACTTGCCTCAGAAGATACTATCCTTTCTGCTACACTATCTAAAGAAGATGAAGTAGTAATGGTAATGAGTAATGGTAATGTGATAAAGTATAACTTCCTATCTAATGAGACTACTGAAATATCAACTCTAAAAGATAGTATGGGGTATACTGATAACGGATTTGAGCTAACCGAACCTATTTCTATCTATACATTAGAGGATATCATCGTTATAGTCAATGACTTTAAACGCCACGGTTACGTATTTAACTCAAAACAAGAATATCGATTACACTTATGGAGAGGAGAATATTATGTAGAACACTCTAAATACCCTATCTCATTATATAAAGATGACAATGGTGTACCTCATCTTATCTATGCAGATGACTGGAACCGTGTACAGATTATGAATCTTGACACTCGCCAAGTCTTAACTGCTACCAAATCATTGATAGAAGAAGGGGCTGAAGAACGTCACATAGAATATTATAAAACTCATAAAGAATCAAACAAACTTGCTTGGCCTAGTAGTTATGACTACTTCTATGGTGAGCTAAGAATTTCTCCTGATAATAAATACTTTGCAAGTGCAGGATGGTCTTGGGGATCATGTGATTGTTGTAATACTTATCAAATTGACGATTTTATTAAAAACAACAGAATATCTGATATACATATCGCTGCTGGTGAACATATAAGCAGATCTATTTGTTGGATTAATGACAATACTATTGCTATCGAATATGATCCTTATACAGAAGGTGACGATGAAGCTACAAAAGAAACTTTAAAAGAAATACACTTATACCAAATAGAAGGGAATACTTCTTCTCTATTAAACAAAATACAATTAAAACAAATAGATATTAAATACAATAGAATGTACTTTGATAGTACACTAGATGCCTTTGTATTAATCAATTCAACTGAAGCTGTATATATCGTTTCTAAAACAGGAGAGGTACTTCATCAAGATAATACTATTCGGGCTAATACATATAATATTACTTATCTGAATTTCTTAGAGCTTAATGAGAAAAGTGTGTCTATCTACGGTATAACTTTATAACAATAAAAGACTATTTAACCCAGAATCATCATTAGCCAAATACTACAAAGCAATTCTACTTCATAGTTCTTTCATTAGCTCTATAACCATACTATAGTATGCTAAAATCTAATTCAGACCTATCTTATATTATTGCTTTTCGTTTATCTGTCTATCGCTGATTTTGGGCTTGAGCACATAAATTACACTAATTTTAACAAAAAATATAAATTAAAAAACAAACAAAACACACTAAAAACACACATATAAACATTAAAAAACACTTCCGATAATATTTATTAACAAACTATAAACAAAAAATACTATCTTTCGCTTTTACCTAATATTTTAATAAATGAGTGATAAGCCTAAAAAAAGTTTTGTAGATAGATTCTTATCTAGTGTTGAGAAGATTGGTAATATGTTACCTCACCCAGCGACCCTGTTTGCCAGTTTTGCTATACTAGTTATTCTTGCGTCCTGGATAGCCAGTTTCTTTGATTTGTCAGTAATACATCCTGGTACACAAGAAGAGATAAAATCTTTTAACCTAGTTAGTGCTGAAGGATTGCATCTCATCCTCTCTAAGATGGTGACTAACTTTACTAGCTTTGCTCCATTAGGTACAGTATTAGTATCTCTATTAGGTATTGGTATAGCAGAAGGTTCTGGGCTAATAGGCACTATATTAAAGAAGATCGTACTATCTTCGCCTAAGAAGCTTTTGACCTTTGTTATCGTATTTGCAGGTATTTTATCGAATACCGCTAGTGAAGTAGGTTATGTATTATTAGTTCCTCTAGCGGCTATTATCTTCTTAGCAGCAGGTAGACATCCTATAGCAGGACTAGCAGCTGCCTTTGCAGGTGTATCTGGTGGATATAGTGCTAACTTACTACTAGGGACTATCGATCCCTTATTGGCTGGTTTATCAGAAGAAGCTGCTAGAATTATAGATCCTACTTATGTCGTTAATCCAGCAGCTAATTACTACTTCTTATTCGTCTCTACTTTTATCATAGCACTGTTAGGAACATGGGTTACAGAGCGTATAGTAATACCTC
>JBOFGJ010000425.1:0-2564 GCA_051649065.1 Flavobacterium sp.
AGCAAAATAAGAAAGAGAAAATAGCTAATTACCAGAATAAACCCATAGATAAACCGATCTATACACCAGAGCAAAAACACCTGAGATGGAGTCAGTTTAAGGATTTAGGAGCAAAAGAAATGTTCGAGCTATTCCAAGACAAAGAAGGAGCTTTTCAGTTTATCAAGACGATTAATAATGTCAATGCGACCTTTGCACAGTTTATGGATAGTGCGATCTTTATGATTTCTACACCTCAGTTATTAACGATGGTGGTGGATTTGATCGATAAGATCGACTTTGCGGATAAGGATGTAAATGGAGATCTATATGAGTATCTGTTGAGCAAATTAGCCACAGCTGGTACTAATGGGCAGTTTCGTACACCTCGTCATATTACGCGTATGATGGTAGACTTGATGCAACCACAGATAGACGATATTATCTGCGATCCGAGTTCAGGTACATGTGGATTTTTAGTATCTGCATCAGAATATATCAATAAACATCACAGTACTGCTTTATACGAGGAAAATCATCTGAAACACTATAACAATGAGATGTTTATGGGGATGGAGTTTGACCCGTCGATGATCCGTATCGGGGTGATGAATATGGTCATGCACGGTATTGAGAATCCACAATTGCGATTTGTAGATGCATTGAGCGAGGCGAATAACTCTTTTACAGAAGAGGCAACGTTAATCTTAGCGAATCCTCCATTTAAAGGAAGTCTGAATGCAGATAGTGTAGATGATAAGGTGTTAGCTTTAGTAAACAGTAAAAAGACTGAACTATTGTTTTTAGGGCTAATGATTAAAGGATTGAAAAAAGGAGGACGCTGTGCAGTGATCGTACCAGATGGCGTGCTATTTGGTAGCTCTAAGGCACATAAACAGATCAGAAAAGAGTTAATTGATAATCAGAAGCTGACTGCTGTTATCTCTATGCCGAGTGGGGTGTTTAAACCCTATGCAGGAGTGAGTACAGCTGTGTTGATTTTTACGAAGACTGATGCAGGAGGAACAGACAAGGTGTGGTTCTATGATATGAAGGCAGATGGATTTAGCTTAGATGATAGACGAAGCCTAATAGAGACTAATGATATACCTGATATCGTGTCTCGTTTCCACCACTTAGACGAGGAAGGAGCACGAGTACGTACTGATGCGAGCTTTATGGTACCAGTTGCAGAGATTCGTGACAACGGTTTTGATTTGAGTATTAATAAGTATAAGGAGGTAGTCTATGAGGAGGTAGTGTATGAACATCCTAATACTATCATCACACAAATTGAAGCTATAGAAGTAGAAAGAAAACAATTGTTGAATGAATTAAAACAGTTGTTATAATGTGGGAGAAGGTTAGATTAGGGGACTACTATTTATATCAAGAAGGACCTGGTGTACGTAAGAATCAATTTAAAAATAAGGGTGTTAAATTACTTAATGTAGGAAATATAAATAATAATAAATTACAACTTGATACTACAGATAAGTTTATTGATATAGAGGAAGCTAATAATAAGTATAAGCATTTTCTACTAAATGAAGGAGATTTGGTTATAGCATGTTCAGGAATAGTTGTTACAAAATTTGAAAGTAAAATAGCATTTGTTGAAAAATCGAATCTACCATTATGTTTGAATACAAGTACAATGAGATTTAATACAATAGATGCACTAAATGCTGACATACATTTTTTATATTACTATCTTCAGACTCTTTCTTTTAAAAAACAAATTGGTCGTCTTATTACTGGTTCAGCTCAATTAAATTTTGGTCCAAGTCATATAAAACAAATAGAAATTCCCCTTCCTCCTTTAGAGATACAACAGCAGATAGTAGCTATCTTAAATAAGGCGGATCGACTGAGACAGTTAGATAAAGCGATAGAAGAGAAGTATGATGCGTTAGCTCAGAGTATCTTTATCGATATGTTTGGAGATCCTGTGAAGAATGAGAAGGGATGGGAAGTGAAGAAATTGGGAGATTTATGTTCTAAAATATATGGTGGAGGAACCCCTAGTAAAACAAGAAAAGAATTTTATGATAATGGAACTATATCTTGGATAACCCCTAAAGATATGAAAACCCAATATGTATCAGAATCATTGATAAAAATAACTAAAAATTCGCTGTTAGAGTCTTCAGTTAAATTGATACCTAAAGGGGCTTTATTAATGGTTATAAGAAGTGGAATATTGAAACGTAAATTACCCATAGCGATTAATAATGTAGATGTAACTATTAATCAAGACATGAAAGGTTTTGTATTTGTAGATGAAATAAAAACGATTTATATGTTTTATTTCTTTAAGGCTATTGAAAAAAACTTGTTGACAAATGTCAGAGCCGTAACTGCAGATAATATAGAGTTTAATGTTATTAGAGAATTAAAAGTTATTACCCCTTCAATTGAATTGCAGAATGAGTTTGCGAGGAAGATAGTGATAATTAATCAGATGAAAGAGCAGGGGATGAAAGGAGAAGAGCTATTTCAGGCATTGTTACAGAAAGCATTTAAAGGAGAGTTAGTCTCTTAAGAATAAAACAAAAAACACTAAGATGAGTAATTTTGATTTT
>JBOFGJ010000426.1:0-2851 GCA_051649065.1 Flavobacterium sp.
AGAGGAGATCATGCATATTATCGTAGAAGAAGGCGTGAAGATAGTCTTTACTTCTGCTGGTAATCCTAAGACATGGACTTCTTTTTTAAAGGAGCACGGTATAACAGTAGTACATGTAGTGAGTTCTTCTAAGTTCGCACTAAAGGCACAAGAAGCTGGAGTAGATGCTGTTGTGGCAGAGGGTTTTGAAGCTGGAGGACACAATGGAAGAGAAGAGACTACGACGCTTACTTTAATTCCTATGGTGCGTGAGAAGATTAGTATTCCATTAATAGCAGCAGGAGGTATCGCTACAGGTAAAGGGATGCTAGCAGCTATGGTATTGGGAGCTGATGGAGTGCAAATGGGTACTCGATTTATTGCATCAGAAGAAAGTTCTGCACATGCTAATTTTAAGAATTTACTATTAGACGTAAAAGAAGGAGATACGGCATTAAGCTTAAAAGAACTGGCGCCAGTACGTCTTATTAAGAATGAGTTTTACGCTGGATTGCAAGAATTATATGCGAAATGCCCTAGCGTAGATGAGTTAAAAGAATACCTAGGTAGAGGGCGTTCAAAAAAAGGAATGTTTGAGGGAGATCTAGTAGAAGGAGAATTAGAAGTAGGTCAGATAGCAGGACTAATTTACAAGATAGAACCAGTAGCAGATATTGTAAAGAATGTCATCGCTGAGTTCGAATCCGCAAAGAAAGAAGTCGCTTATTTTTAGTGAAATTATAATCAATATAAAGTCATACAGTGTTTTTAGGAATAAAAATATTGTATGGCTTTTTGCTATTTATTACTAAAATCATATATTTAAGAACTTAAAAAAAACATTACATAAAAAATCACAACTAAAATATGAGTTATTATAAAATAGAAAATCTAGAACAATATTTTAAACACTATAAAAAGTCCGTAAGAGAACCTCGTAAGTTCTGGAGTAAAATAGCTGAAGAGAATTTTGTTTGGTATCAAGTATGGGACAAGGTATTTGAGTTTGATATGGAAGAGTCAAATTTTCAATGGTTTGTCAATGCAAAGTTGAATATCGTAAAGAACTGTATTGATCGCCACCTTGCAAAAAGGGGAGAAAAGGCAGCCATTATATTTGAACCTAATAATCCAGAAGAAGCATCAGAGACTATTACCTATAATGACTTATATAATAGAGTGTGTAAGATGGCTAATGTTCTTAAAGAACAAGGAGTAAAGAAAGGAGATAGAGTATGTATTTATCTTCCTATGATTCCAGAGCTATCCATAGCGATGTTAGCATGTGCTAGATTAGGAGCGATACACAGCGTTATCTTCGCTGGGTTCTCTTCATCAGCTGTGTCTAAGCGTATCAATGATGCAGAGTGTAAGTATGTGATTACTTCTGACGGAAGTTACAGAGGAAGTAAGACAATACCTTTAAAGCCAATTATAGATGAGGCATTAGAGTCTTGTCCTGGTGTAGAGAGAGTATTAGTAGTAAAGAGAACAGGGGCAGAAGTCGCTTTTAAAGAAGGACGTGACTTATGGTTAGCTCCTTTATTAGAAGAAGCATCTACTAATAATGTGGCTCAAGTAATGGACGCAGAGGATCCGTTATTTATCCTTTATACTTCAGGATCTACAGGATCTCCTAAAGGGATGGTACATACGACTGCTGGGTATATGGTACAGACTGCTTATTCGTTTAAGAATATATTTGATTATAAAGAAGAGGATATCTTCTGGTGTACTGCTGACTGTGGATGGATTACAGGGCACTCGTATATTATCTACGGACCACTGTTAAATGGGGCAACTACAGTAATGTTCGAAGGGGTTCCATCATATCCTACATCTAGTAGATTCTGGGATATCATCGATAAATATAAAGTAACACAGTTCTATACCGCTCCTACAGCTATCCGTTCATTAATGACAGAAGATTATAGTTATGTGAATTCGCATGACTTGTCTAGTCTTAGAGTGATTGGTTCAGTAGGGGAGCCTATTAATGAAGAAGCATGGCACTGGTATAATGACCATGTAGGGAAGAAGAGATGTCCTATCGTAGATACGTGGTGGCAGACAGAGACAGGAAGTATCCTAGTTTCTCCACTTCCTTTTATTACGCCTACTAAACCTACTTATGCTACGTTGCCATTGCCAGGAATACAAGCTGTGTTAATGGATGACAAGCGCAATGAGATAGAAGATAATCAAGTAGATGGAGCATTGTGTATTAAGTTCCCTTGGCCATCTATGGCACGTACTATCTGGGGTGATCACGAACGCTATAAAGAGACATACTTTAGTCAATTCCCAGGGAAGTATTTCACCGGAGATGGGGCTTTAAGAGATGAAGTAGGGTATTACAGAATTACAGGTCGTGCGGATGATGTGGTTATCGTATCAGGGCATAATTTAGGAACTGCACCTATCGAAGATGCTATTAATGAGCACCCAGCAGTAGCAGAGAGTGCTGTAGTAGGGTTTAAGCATGATATTAAAGGGAATGCATTACATGGGTTTATCACACTTAAGATGGAGGGTGAGTACCGTGATAGAGAGAACTTGAAGAAAGAGATTAATAATTTGATCTCTAGTCATATCGGCCCGATAGCTAAGCTAGATAGAATTCAGTTCGTAGATAGTTTACCTAAGACAAGATCAGGGAAGATTATGAGACGTATACTTCGCTCTATTTCTAATGGTGAGACTAAAGAATTCGGAGATGTATCGACATTAATTAATCCAGAGATAATAGAAGTTATTATTGCTAATAAAAACGAATAGGAAAACTATATTAAGGTAAAAATAAAAGTCCTTAACTGAGATTGAGGACTTTTATACTATTATTTACCTTAGAGTAGACAATAAGCAAATGGCA
>JBOFGJ010000427.1:0-1024 GCA_051649065.1 Flavobacterium sp.
TACAGCAGATTTCTAAAGTGCTTAAAATACCCGTTGAAGCAATTGAAAATTTTGATGAAGAGCAGGCGATTAATATTATTTCGAATACGTTTGATAATGGATCAATTCTAAATGCAGTTAATCACAATCCGATTTTTCATCCTATAGATAAAATAGTTCAACTTCACGAAGAAAAAATTGCTCTGTATGAGCGTATGCTTAAGGAGAAAGACGAGATGATGAATCGTTTAGAGAAGTTGATTCAAAGTAAATAGACATTAGTTTATATTGTACATAACAGCAAAAAAGGTAGAATTACTATGGATAGTATTCTACCTTTTTTCTTTTTTGATAGATAATTATCTATAACTGGCTGTATCACGTATTTGTATTAACAAGCAAGCTTCTAATAATCTATGAAAAACGAGCATTGACACATCACTATCATACTCTTTGTTAGACGCATTATTAGCCATTGTTGCTAAAACTAAATTGAAAAAAGAGTTCGTTATACTATCTAATGTGAACTGCTCAAAAACACTTTTAAAGACTAAGTAAGGATTCTTAAACTCTTGTTCACTTACATATTTCATTTCTTGTAGCTCTTCTTCAAATATTCTAGAAACAGTAAGTTCTTTCTCTATAAACACATTAGGGTTCAAAAAGATTCGGTAGCTTGCTTTAAACAAGGATTGTAAAACGGTTAAATCAAAAATAACTTCCGACACCTTTGCCTTATCATACATTTTATCACTAAGTAGATACCAACAGTAATTGCGTATTTGTTCTTGAAAATAATCTATATGAGCAAGATCGCTTAACCAGTCTAATAGTTCATAAGGACACTCTATATCTTCTTTTGTCCATAAATGAGATTCTAAAGTAAAATCATACGTTTTCATAATTTAAGTTTTTAGGTTACTCATAAAGTTACCTTACTATAAATCAGTAAACTATTCGCATTCATCGGTAAATTATACGCTTAAAATTAATGACGATTTAATTTGATAATGATGAGTATTGGGGTTTGAAGGAAAACGATAGG
>JBOFGJ010000428.1:0-5047 GCA_051649065.1 Flavobacterium sp.
AACAATCCTTTTAATTTATCGATTGCTCCACCTAATCCTTCTTTTCCTCCTAATAGAGACCCAAGTAAGTCTTGAGTTCCACCTCCACCTAGTCCACTTAAAATACTAGAAAGGTCAAATCCTGACTCTCCTCCTTGTATCTTAGCTACTATAGCAGAGATTACTTGTGGTACTACACCACTTGCAAAACTATCTGCTACGCTCTCAGGTAATCCTAATTTAGCGATTAAGCTTGTTGCTAAGTTACCTACCATATCACTAACGATAGGGTTAGATGCAATATTAGATGCTTGACCAGTTAATAAACTTGTTAATCCACTGATGTCTCCAGATGATACACTGTCTTTTAATCCGTTGATGATACTGTCTCCTGTCTCTTTCGTTACTGCACTTGTAAGGTCAGAAGTAATTGCTCCTTTAGCTACTTCAGAAGAACTGATTTGTTCTACTAATTTTGTGATTTGTTCTAACATAGTTTTATTTTATTACTCGATAAAACTACTATATTATTTTCGCAATACTTGAACTTTCTCAAATATTTCATCCCAAATTAACATTTTGCTTTCATCTGTCGCTCCATTGATATTAGGAGATAAAGAGAACGCAGGTTGCATCAATACTTGTATTGCTGGATGAGGCTCTTCTTCAAAGCGATCAATCCCCGCAAACAATATAGTTTCGGCATTAATAAGGTCTACCAAATCCACTTCATTTACTGCCTCTGCATACGCACAGTTAATCACTCCGATCAAGTTATGAGCATGACTAAAAGCCTCCTTATCTAAGATATATTTCTGATAATGCTTAGTATGAATAGTGATAAAATGCGAATCATGTAGCAATCTATGCATATCTGTAGATTCTAGATTTACAGGGAAGTGTATACCATTAGGCAATACGAACTCCGCTTTCAGACTAGGCACTGTACTATCTGTATACAGTACATTCATTCCTAAAGCTAATGCCTTCTGTGCTACCTTTTCTCCTGCTGCATTCAGACCAATAATACCAAGTGTTTTTCCTGCTAACTCGATCCCACTACTATACGACTGCTGTAGTGATTTAAAACTAGCATCACCCTCTAAAGGCATATTTCTATTTGCCTCTTGTAATAATCTAGCTCCAGAGAATAAATGTGCGAACACCAACTCTGCTGTAGCATTAGACAATGCTTCTTCTGCCCAAATTACTTTAATCCCACATCCTTTGATGTAATCTATTATATCTAAATCTATCTGTGTACCCGCAAAAACAATAGCCTTCAAGAAAGACAACTCATCTATTATCGTCTTATTAAGCAATGTCCCTTGTTGTAACAGAAGTATTTCTATCTCATTTTTACTGGTGTAATTCACTAATTGCTCGTGAGCTACCCTTACTTCCTTAACTTCAAAACCTAATTCCTCTAAGTCAATCTTTACTTCCTCAGGGATACCATCATTAGCTAATATTCTCATTTACTCTTATTAAATCTTTGTTTTCATTGTGTAAAGCACCTCTACTAGTGCATCCACACTTTGTTGTTTTAAAGCATTATAAAGTGAGGCTCTATAGCCCCCTGCCACTCTATGTCCTTTTATATTTAAGATACTCGCTTCCTTACACAGGGTATCGAATATCTCCTTCATATGTTCTTCTTTAAAGTCAAAAGTGACATTCATTTTAGATCGGTACTCTACATCCGCTAATCCCACTACATAATCTAACTCATCTATAGCACTATATAAAGTAGCTGCTTTTTTATTATTTATTTGCTCGATAGCCTCCACTCCACCTAGATTACGCAACCATCTTAGATTTAATAAACAAGTGTAGATACCAAAGACATTAGCTGTGTGATAGAGGCTACCTTTATCTATATGCTCTGCATAATCCATCATTTGAGGAATGCTACGACCAGACTTGCCTAAAATACTATCTCTAACCAACACTACACTTAATCCCGCAGGGCCAATGTTCTTCTGTGCTCCTGCATAAATCAAGTCAATCTGCTCACAGTCATAAACTCTCGAGTAGATATCTGAACTCATATCACATACTATAGGACAGTCAGCCTGAGGTATATCTTGCCACTGTGTACCATAGATTGTATTATTAGAAGTAAAGTGTACATAATCTAAACCTGAAGGTATTTCTATCTGCTCAGGAATATAACTATAGTTGCGATCCTCAGATGATGCTAATACGTTAACTTCTCCGAAAGCTGTAGCCTGAGCCATCGCCTTAGAAGACCAGTTACCAGTATTGATATACCCCGCTTTAGATTTCATCAAGTTATAAGGTACACGCAAGAACTCCATACTTGCTCCTCCTTGTAAGAATAGAGCTGAATATCCCTTCCCCTCTAATCCTAATAGGGATAAAGCCAAGTGCTGTGCTTCTTCTAACACCGCTATAAACTCCTTACTGCGATGTGAGATAGACAATAGTGAAAGTCCACTCCCATTAAAATCCAAAACAGCTTCCGCAGCTCCTTTATATACCTCATCTGGTAATAAACAAGGACCCGCACAGAAATTATGTACTTTAGTCATGTTTTTTTGTTTTTTCGTGAAGGTGTGATGTTGTGATGTCGTTTTTCTGTGATGTCGTTTTTTTGTGATGTTGTGATATCTCATCATTTCACAAGAGTATTAGCCTTCTAAACGCTATATAAAAACTGATTACTATAAACTACAATCCTAACAAAAACTCAATAGTATCTACATTATCAGCATAATCCCACAATTGTGGTTCCTGTGTTTGTCCAAATGCGATACTTCCTTCGATTAAGTTATTAGACACGACACACTGTATCTTATCAGCATCCTCAGTTAGACGAGCTTGCACCTCATTAATGTCTGTATAGTACTCATAAAAAACAGATGAAATCGGAGAAGCATATCCAATATCTTGCTTAACAGTCAAGAATCCATTATCTAAAATCTTAAACTCACTCATTAAAAATACAGCCTTATTATAATCATAGTTATTAGCATAACGCTCATACATTATAACATCTCTGTACTCATACATACCTTGATAGAAACTGTCAAATACATACCCCTCAGGCACGAATATTTTAGAGACATTACGGCATCCTAATCCGTAATAGGTAAAAACATCTTTACCCAGTGCTACTAAGTCTTCATGACTCTCTGTACCATCAAGTATAGCAACAGAATTTCTATTTTTACGTATTATATTAGGAACACTATTAAAGTAGTAATCAAAATAGCGAGCAGTATTATTACTTCCTGTAGCGATTACAGCATCGAATCCCTCCATTTTTCCTTCTATAAATTCATAACGATCAGCAAAACCAGGTTCCACCGCTACTATATACTTTACTAAGAAAGGTAGTAATTTTTGATCATTAGAAGACATCTTTATTACAGCAACATTACCAGAAATTAAAACACTGATAAAATCGTGAAAACCTACTAAGGGAATATTACCTGCCAATATCAATCCAATGCGCTTATTTGGCTCAGTTGAAAAATCGTATTTTGAAGTCCATTTATCTAAATTCTCAGGTGTCAACGCACTTGCCCAAGAGTTGATCGAGGCAACTACTTGCTCTAATGTGAACCATCCATTATAGTGAACTGAGCTGTGAATCAATTCAGAAAATGTTGTGAAAAATTCATCATTATGACACACATCATTGTTTTTTACAAATTCATTTGTAGTAAATTGACCTAAAAATTGACCTAACTTAACAAATGTATTTTTTTTAACATCTAAATTCATATTGACTTGTTTGTGAATTGTTTTGGGTGTAAATTTGCATACAAAGTTAATACATATAAAATAAAATATAAGCTATGGCAATCATTATAACAGACGAATGCATAAATTGTGGAGCTTGCGAACCTGAATGTCCGAATACAGCGATATATGAAGGGGCAGATGACTGGAGATATAAAGACGGTACAGCACTGACTGGTAAGGTAGTACTACCTGACGGAACAGAAGTAGATGCTGATACTGCTCAAGAACCTGTTTCTGATGAATTCTATTTTATCGTACCTTCTAAATGTACCGAGTGTAAAGGATTTCACGAAGAACCACAATGTGCTGCTGTATGCCCTGTAGATTGTTGTATTCCTGACGACAACCATGTCGAAAGCGAAGAAACTCTTTTACAAAGACAAGCATTCTTACACAAGCATTAAGACACATACAAAGCTACTCCCTAGGAGTGGCTTTTTTTATCCTATATCCCTAAAACACTAAAACCTCAAGTATTACTTGGGGTTTTGTTTTTCTACCCTTATAAAAAGTATTTGGTACGCCATTTAGATTCACAAAATAATATTATAAACTAAACACTTGTTTTCACAAATAGATTAACTTTAGAGCTAATTAACACAAAAACAATCAACTATGAGCAAATCAAATTTATTCTGGACAGTAGTTTTAGCTATGACTACTACTATGACCTTTGCAGGAGGGCCATCTATCCAGCTATGGGGGGGAGGACTAACCATTGGTTCTATTGTCGCTGTATATCTATCTTGGACAAGAAACCAATCCATATTATGAGCAATAATCCATTTCTTTCTAGGGTGGATATATGTAATCTATAATGTCTTAACTAAAAAATAAAACTCACTAATTATATCATTGCTCTGAATCACTTGACTCAGAGCATTTTTTTACTACTTACTTAACCCTCCAAGTACTTACAATCCAATCTTTCTCACTACAATTCATAACTTTTCCTATAGTAAAGTTCTAATTAATTTTAGTTTTCATTTTTTTAATATCTCCTTCTCTTTCAAGCAAAAACTATGTTTAGCTTCCCCAAAAACACCTCTTTTTTTCCAATACCTACTCTACAAGAGTTATAAAGGACTTCCATTTTCATTTTTTATAACTTTTTTTAAAAATACATAAAAACATAAAACACTAATATACAACACAATAAATACAAAAAGAGGATAATCTACTAAATCACCAACACCAATCAATCCCAGTAAACCACAGTATCCATGCTTAATTATAGGACAATTTAAGGACAATACTAGAGTAATAATAGGAGGTTATCGAACTTCTAACCCAA
>JBOFGJ010000429.1:0-3743 GCA_051649065.1 Flavobacterium sp.
GTCAGTCTCTTCATTGTGTTTCATTGTCGCTATACTAGCCGTGATTTTAAATATCTTCTCAGACAAGCTTGATAACCATATCAGTTGTTCTATAACTAGAACAGATTCTTCCATTAGATCTTGTATTTGCTTGTCATCAGAGTATGTTTTCTTTAATTCGTATTCACGTATACCCTTAAGGTAAGAGATACTTAGATTAAAGTTCTCAGTGCGTTCTATGATTGCTATATTCTCATTGTTGTTATCTTCTAGTAAAGCGATAGTCTGTTTTAGATTGCCAATGATATAATCCATTACAACATTAAAAGCTTCAGAAGCTTTGGTCGTTGTATGAGATTGAACATAGATACCTATCGAAGCAGCTGTAGATAGAAAAGTATGATTAAGCACAGCTAACTCATATAGTTCAGTTCTATATTTCTGTTTAGATTTAGGTTCTTGAATCATCCTTTGGAAAGAAGCCATTAAGTTTCCTATTTCTATAAAGGCATACTTTCTAGCTAATTTATAAGGTAGTGTCACTTCTCCTTTTTCATTATAGTATAGAGTGATTTCTTTTACATATTCTTTATTTGCTTCAATTGACTTCTTTAAATGTATATTCAGGTTTAAGAATTCCCATGATGGCCATAGTAGATAATTAGCAGCAAAGGCTAATAATGCTCCAATAATGGTATCAATAATTCTATAAATCATTACATCCATAAAGTTAGGTGTAAGTAGTCCGTATATTAAAACTACATACATCGTTATGAAAGTAACTCCTACTTTATAATCTGTGTGAGAAAAGTAATAACCAATAATCATCGTTATTACTGTGATATAAGCTATGACAGTACTATTAGGAATAATATAAAGTAGCCCTATAGCAAGTAATCCCCCGATAACAGTACCTATTACACGTTCAAAAGAACGCTGTTTGGTCAGACCAAACCCCGGTCTCATAATTACTACAATGGTAAGTAATATCCAGTATCCGTTTAGCAAATTAAAGAACTGACTAATAATTAGACCCGCTAGAATAGTTAAGGTTAATCTTAAAGCATGTCTAAATATCGTAGAGGTAAAGTTTAAGTTCTCTTTTAATGTTTCGAATCTATAGTGAACAGGAGTTAAGAACTTCTCTAAGTCTTTAAAACGCTCTTCTACATCTGCTACAAAAGCTTTCTCAATCAGTGTTTTTTCTAAAATATGTATCTTGTTAATCTGATTTTCTGCATAGTGTAATACATTAGAGAACATCACAACAGCCTCTACCATATTACTAGATTCGCCATTCTTTACGAATTTATTAAGCTCAGATTGTATTTCAGCAAGTTCACTAGATAAGTCATATTTCGATTTATACTTTGTTCCTAAATTAATAGAATAACCTATGTGATCTATAGTGTCTGAAAAGTGGTATGCTAAGCGTTGATAGCTTTTGATAATTTCAGGGTTACTTTTGAATAACTCATGTAATTTGCTGTGTTCAAAAGAAGTAGATACGGCTACTTCAAGTATTTCTACAAGAGTAGAGAATGCCACTAATAATCTACGATTATTAGAAGAGTTTCCTGTGTTTGCTTTATTTCTTACTAGATAATCCCTTAGATTCTCATGTACTTCATTTAAGCTAATCTGAATCTTTAGTTGTTCTTCAGTTATTTTTTCAACATTGGCATCTTCTTCCCATAACTGTCCTCTATGCTTAAGATACTCTGCTGTTAGCTCCATACATTCTGATGTTTGAAGCACTACATAGCGTCTAGGACGCAATAGATTAAAAATTAGGGAAACTACTAAATAGAGTAGACCTCCTATTAATAACATCAGACAGTGCATTAATAAAGCTTTCCCACTATAACTGTGTGCCAATCCTAAACTAGCTGCTAATAGTCCTGTAAAAGAAAGCATATTAGCACGATGTCCATAGACAGAAATCATACTCAAAGAGAAGAATACAAAGACAAAAATAGGGTAGAAGTACCAATGACCATTAGTAATAGATAAGGTAAAAGTAACAGCAGGTACTGTAAAGGCACCTACTAATAGCCCTATGATCTTATCCTTTTTATTACTAGGAATATCTACAGGAGCAGTTAACATAGCACCGATAGCTGCTGCAAAAGCCCAATCAAATGCCTCGTAAGGCATTAATATTAAGAATGGTACGACGGCTGAGATAGTAATTTTTAAAGAATCTGCAAGATGGGTGTTATCTGTGAATTTTCTAGCTTTTCCTAGCATGGGTTATAGAAACTTTGATTTTAATTAAATAATAGGACTTTTTACTTAGCAATATAACACAAATAAGACATCAAAAATAATTTGGAGTGTTATTTATTCATTTATTTTTGAGTATTTTTGCACCTTTAGAATAAAATAATAAGACATGATATTATCAATAGTTGGATATGGAGATTCTGTTTTACGTAAAGTAGGAGAGGACATTACTAAAGATTATCCAAACTTACAAGAGTTAGTGGCTAACATGTATGATACGATGTATGCAGCACATGGAGTAGGACTAGCAGCACCACAAGTAGGATTGCCGATTAGGTTATTTGTTGTTGATACAGCTCCTTTCGCAGATATGGACGGGAACACTGAAGAAGAAACAGCATTCTTAACTACATTTAAGAAGACTTTTATCAACGCAAAGATTCTGAAAGAAGAGGGTGAAGAATGGACTTTTAATGAAGGGTGTTTAAGTATTCCTGATATTCATGAACCTGTTAAAAGAAAACCTAAGATTCAGATAGAATATTTTGATGAAAATTTCGTTAAGCATATAGAGGAGTTTGATGGTCTAGCTGCACGTGTTATTCAACATGAGTATGATCATATAGAAGGAATCTTATTTACTGATAAAATTTCTGTATTAAAGAAGAAGTTGATTTCTAATAAGTTAAATAATATTTTAGAAGGAAAAATATTTACTGACTACAAAATGAAATTAAGTAAGAAAAAAGGTAGATAAATAAATTGATTATTAATAACTATTTAAGATATTTGCGATTCTTAAAGTAAAATTTAGAAAAAAGATGAGTTTAGAAAAAGTTTTAGCTATTTCGGGAAAACCAGGTTTATATGAGTTACTAATACAAACTCGTACTGGATTTATCGCTGAATCATTGGCTGATGGAAAGAAAAGTACTGTTGGATTAAGAAATAATGTTAGTTTACTTTCAGAGATTTCTATTTACACATACAGTGATGAAGTAAAATTATTTGAAGTATTCAAAAACATTGCAACTAAAGAAAGTAATGGTGAAGCTATTTCGCACAAATCGGATAATCCTGCATTAGTAGATTATTTCAGAGAAGTATTACCAGAATTTGATGAAGAGAGAGTATATGTTTCTGATATCAAAAAAGTACTTAACTGGTACAATATTCTTCAAAAAAGAGGAATTATTGCAGAAGCTTTTACTGCAGCTGCTGTAGAAACTGAAGCAAAATAATTGATAAGAATTATATTTGAAAAGCTCGCTTTGGATAAAGCGGGCTTTTTTAATTTTTATAAAAAAGTATTACCATGCATACACGTGAAGAACAATTACAAGCTGTAAATCGTTTACTAGATATACTAGACGAATTAAGAGTCAAATGTCCTTGGGATAAGAAACAAACTTTTGATAGTTTAAAGAATCTTACTGTAGAAGAGATGTACGAGTTAGTAGATGCTATTACTGAAGGCGATACAGACGAAATGAAGAAGGAATTAGGAGATTTGCTTATGCATATAGTATTCTATGCTA
>JBOFGJ010000430.1:0-1519 GCA_051649065.1 Flavobacterium sp.
CTGCCTCGTCACCTCTTAGGAACACGCCTATAGACGCGTTTTTAGGATCTGTTAATTCGAATTTTAAAGATTGTTTTGGAGATATTCCAGCATTTCCTGACAGATTTGGATTGTCTGGATTCTTTTGTATAATTACTACATATCCACCTGCAGGGATTTCACCACTTTCTTCATTACCTATCCACCAGTCAGCATTGTTTTTTAGTAACTTGAATCCAGCTAAAGAGATAGCTTCTGTACCATTGTTGTATAGTTCTACAGACTTGCTATTTCCATCAATTTCATTTAAGATTATTTTGCTATAATCTGTAACAGCAGTTCCCACTGTGTAAGATTGTTTCTTAGAAGCAGTTTTAACATCATTTAGGTTGATTACTGTGATGATAAAATCAACTTGTGTCTCATTCTCCTGTTTAGGTATCACAGCAGTATAAGTATCTTTAGCGCCTAATTGCATTACTAGGTCAGTACTTACCTTATTAATAGTGTATGTTAAAGTCACAGATTTTAGTCCTTTAAGATCTGTAATAACAGCGGTAATCGTAGCATTATCTTTTTCTGTAACTGTTTGAGGAGCTATATTGATAGATTCTATTACAGCAGGTATCTCTGTTGCGTTTTCTACTATATAAGACTGTTTTTTAGACAGTGTTGTGTGATTGTTGGTATTTATTACACTAACAGTAAAGTCAACTTTTGTTTTTGCCTTTTGAGCAGGTATAACAGCAGTAAATGTATTCTTACCAGCCTCTTTCATTTCTAAACTAAATGTTTCAGAATCTATAACATAGTTTAGCTTGATTGATTTTATTCCAATTAGATCAGTTACAACTGCGGTTACTGTTACATTATCTTCCGTCGTTACAGTCTTTGGTAGATATGTGATAGATTCAATCACTGCAGGGCCTTCGAATACTTCATCCTTTACACAAGAAGAAAGTCCTATAAGTACCATGAATAGTATAAATATTTTTTTCATAAGATTTAATTTATTAGAATACAATTTCTACTCTGAAAGCCAACATACTATAGTCAACTCCAGCTTTGTTTTTAGACTCTACTACTTTAGTTGGATCAGTTGTAGCTGCACCATTCACATCGTGTCCTACTAGTAGTTTTCCTTTGCCATTAGCGTAGCGATCATTATTATTATATTGGTAGTCAAGTACTAACTTCACGTTTCTGTTTACATAGTAGTTAAGGCCTAGAGTATATGCTTCTCCTGATCCGCCATATATATCTTTACTATTTAAGTCTAAGTAGTCATAGCGCAGCGCTACTTCCACATCACCCCATTTGCGACCACGTTCTACTTGAGTGAATTTACCACCCCAATAATCATAGCGTTGTTTACCTCCGAATAGTAAGTAACTAGCTTGTACATAATGTCCTTTGAAGTTTTTAGTACGTTTATCTACTGTATCAGGGGCATCAGATTTTATATGTGTATCGTTTTGTATAAATGCAGTTTCAAATCTGAATCCTTTATAGGCTCCAGCTAATTCAAAAGTGTATAGTA
>JBOFGJ010000431.1:0-1679 GCA_051649065.1 Flavobacterium sp.
AACAAGTTAAGTTAGTAGGATTTTACAAATGTATTGCTACGTATGATGCAAGTCACAATATTAAACAAAAATACTATATACAGATCGTATAAGGCATAAGTACCTCATATCTACATTAATGACTTATCTAGCACGCTTGGAATATTTATATTGTGAATTTGGTTATTGATTCAAAGCGTCAATAATTCGACATCACTTGATTTGTAAACATTTCATTTACATTTCGATTGGTTGGTTTTTTTTGAGCGTCATTAACTTGACGGAGTTTGTTGCGCTTATGTTGGTATTTGTTTTGTTTTTTATCTGCGTATGTTTCCTATATTGACTGAAGATATCTATAGGTTAATCATTTAAAAAGTATGTGGCTTTAAATTTATCTTTAACTTACTCGGTGAGCGAATGGTTTGTTTTAATTGCTTGTTTAATCAGGATTGTAGCTATGCCATTAGTACTACAAGTGATATTAAGGTTTTTCGTGAGTTTAAAGCTTGTAATTATTGGCATGTAAGCCAGAACATTATTACTAGAAATGGTAAGTTACATGGATTGGAGATTTTAAGTCGCCCAGTATACTTCAGTGGTGATATATTTTTTAGTTTAGATGACTATTTTAAAAGCTTAAGTCAGGTTAAACATAAGCAATTAGTTATGGAGGTAATGGATAAGATTCATTATTTCCATAGAAATAATGAAATAGTTAACTACTTTATAAATGTTGAAAGAGTGTCGTTGTTAGATGATGATGTAATAAGGAAATTACTCAGAGTTAATAAGTATCTTCAAAGTAAAGGAGGAGTATTAACTGTTGAAGTAACGCAGAGAAACCCAGAGTTAAGTCTCTTTACAAAAGAGGCTAAGTATCGCCTTAAGGATGATGGCGTAAAGATAGCTTTAGATAAGTTTGACACAAAAAATTTTGATATAAGTGCTTTAAAGTTTTATGACTATATTAAATTTGATTGTAAATCATTGATGAAGAAAAGAATAGATAATGGGTTTACAAGTGATTTCGTACATTTTTTATATAATCTAGTTGAAATGAAGGTGTCAACAGTTGCGGAAAGAGTTGAAACGAAGGACGAATATAACTACGTAATGGAATTACCATTTACGCATCTACAAGGATTTTATGAGATAAAAAACAATACTTAATACTGACATTAATCATGGTACTTAAATATGGAAACTTTAAAAATATACGCTAAAAAAATAAAGCTTGCACTATATTTAAGTGTTTGTGTTGTTTTTTGTGTATATTTTATATCTCTCTCAAATAGAGGTATAGAGGAATCTTCATTAAATTATTTAAATGAAATGACCCTGAGAAACGCTTTAAGTATTGAATCTGGATTAACTTATATTTTAGAACGGTTAAGTCAGTCTGTACGTCTAGTTGAGTCTGATAAAGAATTGGTCAATCCTAATGGCGAGTATAATTATAAGAAAATGCTAGTAGATTTGCAGGCCACTTCTGTGCGCGAGCATTTTGATGCTTTAAGAGTGGCTATTATTGACATAGATGGAAATGCAATTACCAGTGATAATTTAAATAAGAATTTAGCACACCGTGATTTTTTTAGAAAGTCATTGTCTGGAGGGTTAAATGTCTCCAAAATAATAAATGATGCATGGTCAGAAAACGAGATTATTGTTTTTTCATCACCAATTTACTACTCAGG
>JBOFGJ010000432.1:0-1087 GCA_051649065.1 Flavobacterium sp.
TAACTTTAAGGTTAGAGAACAACATTCTTCAGTGTATGGAATGGTTACTTATGACTTAACTAATGAACTTACTTTATTAGGAGGTCTTAGAGCAACACATACAAATACAAAAATAGACGGATACACTTTTGAGAAAGAGGAAGGAACAACAAAAGGAGAACTTCAAAAAGTAAGTGATACGAAAAGTTACTTATCACTATTGCCAATGTTACACCTTAAGTACACAATGACAGATAATACGAATCTGAGATTTGCCTTTACTAGAACTTTTACTAGACCAGATTTTGGTTATTTAGCTCCAGGGGGAACTTATTTAGCAGCGGATAATCAGTTTATAGGAGGTAATCCAGATGTGAATCCTACTTATGCATATAACTTTGATTTAATGGGAGAACACTACTTTGGTGATTTAGATGTAATATCAGCAGGTGTGTTTTATAAAGTGATTACAGATCCTATTTTTGTTAGTGCTAAACAAGGTACTTATAATGGTATAGAGGGAGTGGAGATGGCACAGCCTAGAAATGGAGATAATGCATGGTTATTAGGAGCAGAAATAAGTGGTAATAAGAAGTTTGATTTCTTACCAGGATTCTTAAGTGGTTTTGGGGTACAGGCGAATTATACATTTACTAAATCAGAAATGAAAATACCTTCACGTGATGGTGTCACAACATTACCTCGACAAGCTAAGCATCTTTTTAATGCTCAGTTGTATTATGAAAAAGGTGGTTTTAATATTCGTGCAGCCTATAACTTTAAAGGAAGGTATATCACAGAACACGGTGCAAGTGGTCTAGCTAAAGATGATGTGTACTATGGTGATTATGCTTCTTTAGATGCTAATATTACCTATAAGATTAATAAGCATTTTACGATTTTTATGGAAGCTAATAATTTATTGAATTCTAAACTTGAGTATTACTATGGAGATTCTAACCGTCCATTACAAGTAGAATACTATGGAGTAAAAGGAATGTTAGGAATAAAATGGGAGTTGTAAAATAACGTTATATATGATTATAAAAAAGCCTGATTTTCACACTGTAAATCAGGCTTTTTTTGATATGGAGTGAAGTGATTTTAG
>JBOFGJ010000433.1:0-3649 GCA_051649065.1 Flavobacterium sp.
ACTTAAAAACGGATAAACTATGTTTGGAACTATTTTTTCTTTTGAACTAAAACGCTGGTTTAAAGGTTGGGTGTTTTATTTGTATTTAACCCTATTCTTTTTGCTAGGTTTTTTAAGTATGGCAAGTGCTGTAGGAGTATTTGATATGGTAAAAGTATCTTCTACTTCATTGACTAAGTTTAACTCGCCTTATGTGTTAGCGAATCTAATAGAAGGATTTAATAACCTATTGTATTTTATATTTCCATCAATTATAGGAGCTTCTATATATAGAGACTTTAGATATGATGTACATCACATATTGTTCTCATATCCTTTCTCTAAGAGAGACTACTTAGCAGGTAAGTTTTTAAGCTCATTTTTAGTGACGCTAATTATTAGTGTAATGATAGGAGTGGGAATCTTTATGGCTACTTTATTGCCTTGGGCTAATGAGTTATTGATAGGACCTAATGTGTTCTGGAGTTATGCTCAGGTTTATCTTTTAGCGATTATTCCTAATATGTTATTCTTCGGAAGTATCGTATTTGTAGTAGTGACTATGTCTAGAAGTGTATATATAGGTTTTGTATCTATGATTATCTTATTGATTATTCAAGGGATATTATCAGGATTAGGACAAGATTTAGATAATAAAGAATTAGTAGCTTTATTAGAACCATCAGGAGGATCTGCATTGCGTTATTATACAGAATATTGGACGATAGATGAAGTTAATAACAATAATCTACCTGTAGAGAAGTGGTATATACTTAACCGTTTGATTTGGTTAGGAGTATCCTTATTATTCTTAGGGGGATTAGCTAAGTTGTTTAGCTTTACTCAGCAGCCATTTACTTTTGCTAGAAAATCTAAGAAGTCAGAACGTGTAACTAAGAATAACTTTGGAGGATTAACACGTATTGAGCTACCTAAAGTTAACTATGATTTTTCTTTAAAAACGCAGTGGAACAATATCTTTAGTTTTGCTAAAGGAGAAATAAAGTACCTGGCTAAGAATAAAGTGTTTATGGTCTTGGTGGGGTTAGGTATATTGATGATGGTCTTAGTAGCTTCATCTGCGACTTCTATGTACGGAACTACTGTATATCCTGTCACTAGATTAATGTTAGGGATACCAGGATCTACATTCCAGTTTGTAATCATCATCATTACATTCTTAGGAGCAGGTTTATTGGTTCACAGAGGTCAGTTAGCTAAGATGGATTTGCTAATTGATGCCACACCTACACCGAATTATGTGTTTTTTATCTCTAAATATTTGAGTTTAGTTGTAGTGCAGTTATTGTTATTGTTAGTGATAATGATAGGAGGTATTGCAGTTCAGATATTTGATGGATATTATAATTTTGAATTAGGACTATATTTAAAAGAGTTAGTTGGAATTAGTTGGGTGTGGTATATCATCTGGGCTGGTTTAGCTTTAGCAGTACAGACATATTTTAGAAATTACTTAGTAGGATTCTTTGTATTATTTGTTTTCTTCTTATTTGGAAATCAATTGTCAAAAATAGGTATAGAGCAACGTATCTTCTTCTTTAATAAGTTACCGAGTACATCATATTCTGACATGGATGGTTATGGTGCTGCATTAGGTAGATACTATGTGTTTGCTCTTTATTGGATACTTTTTATTATTTCTATAAGTGGATTGACTTTGTTATTCTGGAGAAGAGGGATAGTGAGTAGTATCAAAGAGAGGTTTTACTATGCTAAACGCAGAGCAAAGAGTGTGATTGTTATTCCTACAATAGTTTCAGCATTAGCCTTCTTTGGCTTAGGTGGATATTTATACTACGAGAATACAGTACTTAATGAGTTTGTATCTGAGAAAGATCAAGAGTTACAGGTAGTAGAGTATGAGAAGACGTATAAGAGGTATGAAAATATGCTTTTGCCACGAATTACAGATATTAAAGTTGATATGGATTTACATCCAGAGACTAGAGACTTTGTAGCTAAAGGACAATTTGTCTTAGAAAATAAGAATGAAGGAGCTGTAGATAGTTTGTATGTTAACTATCTTACTGATTATGTAAATACAATAACTATTGCGGGGGCTAAGGAAGTATTAAATGATACAGTATTTGGTATTAAACTCTATAAATTAGATAAACCATTAGCTCATGGCGAGAAGATGACTTTCAAATTTGAGGTAAAGAATAGACCGAATACAGCTATTAGAAGTAATTCAGCAGTTATGGGTAATGGTACATTTATAAATAATAGTACATTCCCATCTTTTGGTTATAACAGTAGAGGAGAGCTAACTGATGATGAAGTGCGTAAGAAATACGGGTTAGCTCCTAAAGAGCGTATGGCAGAGCAGACTGATAAGAAGGCACTGCAGAATACTTATATAAGTTCAGATGCTGATTGGGTTACTTTTGAGACTACTGTTAGTACATCACTTGATCAGATAGCTATAGCACCTGGTTATTTACAAAAAGAATGGACAGAGGGCAATAGACGTTATTTCCATTATAAGATGGATCAAAAGATGTTGAACTTTTATGCTTATAATTCTGCAAGATATGAGGTGAAACGCGATAAGTGGAACGATATCAATATAGAAGTGTATTATCAAAAAGGACATGAGTATAACGTAGATAGAATGATCAACGGAGTGAAGAAATCGTTAGCATATTACGAGAAGTCATTTAGTCCTTATCAACATAAGCAGGTGCGTATTATTGAATTTCCTCAGACAATGGGGGTATTCGCACAGTCATTTGCTAACACAATACCATTTTCAGAAGGTATAGGTTTTATTGCTAATGTAGATGACGAAGCTGATGATAAGATGGACTATCCATTCTCAGTAACATCACATGAGGTAGCACACCAGTGGTGGGCACATCAAGTTATAGGTGCTAATGTACAAGGGGCAACAATGCTATCAGAGAGTTTGTCTGAGTATAGTTCACTTAAAGTATTAGAGAGAGAGTATGGGAAAGGACAAATGCGTAAATTCTTACAAGAAGCTTTAGATGGTTACTTAGGAAGACGTGGTTTTGAAAGTAAGAAGGAGAAAGCTTTAATGTATAATGAGAATCAACAGTATATTCATTATCAGAAAGGTTCTCTAGCATTCTATGCACTGAGTGATTACTTAGGAGAGGACAAGCTTAATAATGTTCTAAAAGAGTATATTAAGAAGGTAGCATTCCAAGAAGCTCCTTATACTACTGCAGCAGAGTTGGTAACTGATATTAAAGCGGCAACACCTGATTCATTGAAGTATATGGTTAAAGATATGTTTGAGACAATTACTTTATACGATAATTATATTGATAAGGCTGAGGTTAAGAAGCTTGAGAATGGAAAGTATGAAGTGAAGATTAAAGCTATTGTTAGTAAGTATAGAGCAGGTGAAAAAGGTGAAAAGATATATGCTGAAGGAAATAGTCAAAAGCTGATGTATAAAACGGATAAAGGAGCAAATATAGAATCTCTTCCGTTGGCAGATTATGTTGAAGTGGGTGTTTTCGCTCAGGGTGATACAAAGGATAAGAAAGCAAAAGAAAAAGTACTGTATCTGAAGAAAGTTAAGGTTTCTAAGATAGCAAATGACTTTACTATTGTTGTAGATGAGTTGCCTACTGAGGTTGGTATAGATCCTTATAATAAGTTGATTGATACTAGATCA
>JBOFGJ010000434.1:0-1309 GCA_051649065.1 Flavobacterium sp.
TGAAGAGCAAGCTAGAGCAGCTGTAGTAAATCCGTTTGATGTGACTAAAGTATGGCCACACGCTGAGTACCCTCTTATCGATGTAGGTACAATGGAATTAAACAGAAGCCCACGTAACTACTTCCAAGATGTAGAACAAGCAGCTTTTGCTCCAGCGCATATCGTAGATGGTATTGGGTTCTCACCAGATAAGATGTTACAAGGACGTTTACTGTCTTACCCAGATGCTCAACGATACAGATTAGGAGCTAATTATGAGCAAATACCTGTAAACCGTTGCCCATTTATGACTAATACATACCAAAGAGATGGGTATATGAGAGTAGATGGCAATGGAGAAGATGCACCTAACTATTTCCCAAATAGCTTTGATGACATTGTAGTAGATCAAAGTTATAAAGAACCAGCGTATGATTTGAATAGTCTTGTAGCTGATCGATATGATAGAAATGGAGAAGGTGAGAATGATCACTTTAGCCAACCAGGTAAGTTATATGAAATCATGACTCCTGAAGAAAAAACAAATACGGTAGCTAATATCGTAGCTGCGATGAGTGGAGTGGATGGGCCTAAACGAGATGAGATCATCGGAAGACAATTATGCCACTGGTTTAGAGCGAATATGGAATTAGGAATGAGAATCGCACAAGGACTAAACTTCGATGTTAGTAAACATATGAATTCATAATAGTTATTTTATATTACTCCCCAAGCCTCCTGCTATTTTATGATAGCTAGGAGGCTTTTTTGTATATAGCCCTCAAAGGCAATTGAGAAACTGACATTCTAGATAATTATACCTATTTTTGTTAGTAACCAAAGATTTTATACTATGCGCCAACCACATATATTGCTATATATTCTTACTTCTGTATTATTGACAGGGTGTTCTTATAAGACATATCAGCCTGTTGCTTTCTCAGATTTAGATAAAGGAAAGAATATAGTAGAAGAGAAAAAAGGATATACAGTGCAGTTACCTGCAGAAGATAAATTAGTCTTAAATGACCAGACGGTAGTCAAGGCTGAGAAACTATTCGTTCCAACTCAGAGTAGAGAAATCTACAAAGTAGTAGAGACAAAAGACACTACCTATTTATCTAATAGGCATATAGAGTTTAAGAAAGTTCACAACTTCCGTGATATGGGAGGTATTAAGAACCAGGAAGGAAAACAAATAGTATGGGGGCACTTCTTTAGAAGTGGTCATCTATCTAAGCTTAAGAATAAGGAATATAACAAGTTTAACGAATTAAACATTAAGACTGTTATAGACCTTCGTACAGATAAGGAATTGTCTAAAAAACCA
>JBOFGJ010000435.1:0-4581 GCA_051649065.1 Flavobacterium sp.
TATACTTTCTCTAAAGTTAAGAACGCAGAGTATGGCACCATCTCTCCCTGATCATTCTTCACGAACATCTTTAGCACATCTTGTGGCAATGCTCTATACTCTGGAAGCGCCTGTACCATTACCTTATAAGGTCTGTCAAACTTAATAAAACTCGTCTCGTAGTTACTTCCTATTAAAGTAGATAAGTTCTCCATCGCATCAGCGATAGACACTCCTTTTTGCTCTGCTTTATCATTGTCTATCTTTAATAAATACTGAGGAAAACTAGCGCTATAGAAGGTAAATACAGATCCTATCTCAGGGCGCTTACTCAGCTCTTTGACCAAGTCTTTACTCACCTGTTCCATCTTCGCATAATCACCACTTCCCGATTTATCTAGTAATCTCAACTCAAAACCTCCTGCCGCTCCATATCCTGGCACTGCTGGTGGCTGGAAGAACTCTATATTCGCACCAGTTAACTCTTTTGACTTCTCTTCTAACTCTTCTATAATCTCTTGTGCAGACTTGCTACGCTCTTCCCAACTTTTTAAGTTGATTAGACACGAACCTGTATTAGCACTTGTTCCCTCTGTTAGGATTTCATACCCAGCTAATGAAGAGACAGACTGTACGCCATCTATACCCTCAGCTATCTTTTGCAACTTAGCAGCTACCTGATTTGTACGCTCTAATGTAGATCCTGGAGGTGTCTGTATAATCGCATAGAACATCCCTTGATCCTCATTAGGTATAAATCCTGTAGGCAGACTATTATTCAAAAAGTACACTCCTGCACAGAAGGCTGCTAACATCCCGAATGTCAATGTTCGCTTATTTACTATCTTAAGAAGGATATTATTATATCTACTTGCCCCTATCACGAACAGCCTATTAAATCCATCTAAGAATCTATTTAATACTGTTTTCTTTCTAGGAACACTGTGATTATTCTTTAATATCAACGCACATAAAGCAGGTGTCAATGTCAATGCCACAATCCCTGATAACACAATAGCAGTTGCCATAGTAATAGCAAACTGACGATAGAATATCCCCACTGGCCCACTCATAAAAGCAATAGGAATAAATACTGCTGCCATTACACAAGTAATCGCGATAATCGCTCCACTGATTTCGTGCATTGCCTCTTGTGTAGCCTTATAAGGGGAGAGATGCTTCTCTTCCATCTTGGCATGGACGGCTTCTATCACTACAATAGCATCATCCACAACCACACCAATCGCCATAACTAAGGCAAATAGTGAAATAAGGTTTAATGTAATACCAAATACCCCCATCAAAGCAAATGTTCCTATCAATGAAACAGGTACTGCTAGTGTAGGTATCAATGTAGAACGCCAGTCTCCTAAGAACATAAACACCACTATACTAACTAATATAAAGGCCTCTACTAATGTGTGTATTACTTTTTCTATTGATGCATCTAAGAATTTAGACACGTCATAACTCACCTCATAATGCATTCCCTTTGGAAAATCACTATCTAATTTGGCCATTAAGCTTTTGACATCTTTAATTACATCACTAGCATTACTACCGAAAGACTGCTTAACTACGATGGCTGCAGATGGTTTACCATTAAGATTAGAGTAAATATCATACATCGTACTTCCGAACTCTATCTCTGCTACGTCTTTTAATCTCAATATCTCACCAGCAGCATTAGATCGAAGGATGATATCACCATATTCTTTCTCATTACTGTAACGTCCAGAATACTTTAATACATACTCAAAAGCCTGTGATCTCTTACCAGAACTCTCTCCTACACGTCCAGGAGATGCCTCTAAACTCTGCTCTTCTAATGCCTTCATTATCTCATCAGAAGATATCTTATACGCTGTCATACGGTCTGGTTTTAACCAAATACGCATCGCATACTCTCTATTTCCTAATATACTTGCTACTCCTACTCCTGGTACCCTTCTTAATTCTGAAAGGATATTAATATCTGCATAGTTATATAAGAACTTCTGATCTGCGTGTGGATCATCACTATATAAATTCACATACATCAACATATTAGACTCCTCACGCGTGATCTTAACTCCTTCGCGTACTACTAAAGGGGGAAGTTTATTCACTACAGAAGATACGCGGTTCTGTACATTCACAGCCGCCAAGTTAGGATCAGTACCTAAATCAAATATCACCTGTATAGAAGCCTCTCCATCATTACCAGCATCTGAAGTCATATACTTCATCCCAGGCACACCATTTAAAGCGCGTTCTAAGGGGATAATAACAGATTTAATCATTAACTCCCCATTAGCTCCTGGATATTCCGCAGTAATATTTACTTTCGGAGGAGAAATAGAAGGAAATTGTGTTACAGGTAGTTTCAATAATGATAATACTCCTAAGAAAACTAGAATCAATGAAATAACAATCGACAGAACGGGTCTGCGAATAAATGTCTTAAACATAATGTTGAATTACTTATTAAATTGATTAATCTGCGCTAAGGCGTAACGAAGAGATTACTTGCTTAGGTTCTTTAAACACAGCTTTCACTTGATCTCCTTCTTTTACTTTCTGAATTCCCTCTAATAATATTTTATCTTTAGAAGACAGCCCTGACCCTACTATATACAAATCTGGTAATTCCCCCGATATAGTGATATTCTTAGCGTGTATTACTCCTTTAGAATCTACTGTGAACACATATTTTTTATCTTGAACTTCATAAGTAGCTTTCTGAGGAATGATCATTGCCTGTACTAAAGGCACAGTCATTCTTACTTTACCTGTTTCTCCATTTCGAAGCAACTTATCAGGATTAGGGAACTTGGCTCTAAAAGCGATATTACCTGTCTCATTATCAAACTCTCCTCCTATTGTTTCTACTATCCCTTTATTAGGTAATAGCTTTCCGTTAGCTAAGACCAACCCTACCTCTACAGCATCGTGATTCTTGGCATCCTCTTTATAATTAAGATATTCTACCTCTGATACATTATAGTACGCATACATATTAGAGTTATCAGAAAGACTAGTTAGTAATTCTCCCTCTTCTAATAAGCTTCCTAATCGTTTAGGTAGATAATTAATATAACCTGAGAATGGCGCTTTAATCTCTGTATAAGAAAGGTGTATTTGAGCAGACTGCATTTCAGCCTTTGCCTTTTGTAACTTAGCTTGAGCCACAGCTTTCTCACTTTTAGACACTACATTATTAGAAGACAAGGTCTCTACATTCTGAAGTTCTATCTGTGCCTCTGATACCTCTGCTTTCGCTTTTTCTAATTCAGCTCTGTGCAACTGTGCATTGATACGAAACAGTACTTGTCCTTGATTGACATACTGTCCCTCATCCACTAAGATGGCATCTAGATACCCTTTTTCTTGTGTGCGGATTTCAATGTTTTTAATTGACTTAACTTGTGATACATAGTCTTTAGTCACTATGGTATCCATTGTTATAGGATTAGTAATAGGGTAATCCTTAACTTCTTCTTTTTCCTGTTTGTGCGAGTTACAGCTAACCATTGCCAATACAGTACTTAGAGAAACAATAAATGCTACTCTTTTCATACAATAAACTTTGCTAATTAAATTGATTTCGATAAGTCCCAAATATGGAATAGCAGTATTAACATCACTTAAAGATGTAATATATACTAATACAGAAATGGGGTAATAAGTGCTCTTGAAGCAAGCACAATACTGTATAAGCTATTAATCTATAAGAAACGATATAGCTTATAAGTAGATACGAGAATCTTAGATCAAATTCTCAGTGTACGATATACAATATATTTATGATCAAATAATTGTATCAAAGCTTTATAGAAAGAACGACGTCTTCTATAAGCAAATAAAACGAAATGAATAAAAATAGCACATACAAACACCTTCGTTAATGTTGCTACTAAAACCAATTGGTCTAAAGTATGTACATCATCGCTGTTATCTGTCTCTATGCTTGAGAAAGAGTTATCTACTCTATATTCTTTAATTCTCTTTTGAACTTCTCCCTTGATAGTATAACTAATATTATCTACACCGTGTGAAGCTCCTAAATACTCAGAAGAATAGTTAGCTTGAGTTGTATCCATAACCTTCACCCCCACTACAGATAGTAGGATAAATAGGGCGATAATATGTGATAGAATATGTCTCATAACTAGGATCAAATTTAGTATTAGATTTGAACTCTCAATTCGCCTTAACACTATTTAACACAGCTCATTTATAACTTTTTCTTCTAAACGAGTTTTAACTAGAATAAGCCTCAAAAATCAGTAAATCCGAAACAGAATACAAAACAATAATCATTATACTCTCTGTTTTAATAAATATAATGCATTATAGTAAAATACAACTTTTCAAATAAGACCAAAAAAAAAGTGGTACATCACTGTACCACTTCTATATATAAATCTATATAATTGTCTTATAAAAAGTATGAAACTAGGTAATATACCACCATCGCTATAATAGCAGATACTGGAATAGTTAATACCCAAGCCCATAATAAGTTGATCGTTACACCCCATCTCACAGCAGATATACGTTTAGTAACCCCTACCCCGATGATAGATCCTGTGATAGTATGCGTGGTAGATACTGGGATAC
>JBOFGJ010000436.1:0-3152 GCA_051649065.1 Flavobacterium sp.
AAATATATGTAAGTTTGACACGTTAAAAACAACGCGCTTAATTTTACAAAAATAGCATATATATAGGTTTGCGAACAAATATTTTTAATATCGTTTTCATTTTATCTGTTTTCGGAGCAACTTTAACACAAAAAAGTATTGCACAAGACTACAATAAAAAATTTACAACTGTAAATACTACAATCAAAAAAGACTCTATAGTTCCTATCAAAGATACTATAGAACAACCTGTTGTGTCTAAAAAAGACATTACTAAAACCCCTAAAGACACATTAGCTCCTAAGAAAAAAGCGCTACTTGAAGATATGGTCTATAGAAAAGCTAAAGACTATGAATCTCTAAACTTAGCCAAAAAAGAAATCACCTTATATAACGAGGCCGAGATAAAATATCAAGACTATGAACTTACTGCTGGTAAAATCGTTTTCAATTATGAGAAAAACGAAATATACGCTGGTGGTATTAAAGATAGTGTTGGTAAAATGTCTCAATATCCAGTTTTTAAACAAGGAGGTCAAATTGTAGAACCTGATTCTATTCGTTTTAATACAAAAACAAAAAAAGCCCTTGTATTTAAATCTCGTACTTCTCAAGGTGAATTTAGAATTAAAGCTCAAGTAAGTAAAAAAGAGAATGACTCTGTTTATTTTATGAAAGATGTCATCTTTACTACTGCTAAAGATTTAGATGATCCTGAATACTATTTCCGTACAAATAAAGTAAAACTGGTACCTGGTAAAAAAGTAGTGACAGGGGTGACTAATATGGTTATCGCTGATGTACCTACTCCACTAGGACTTCCATTTGCTTTTTTCCCAATGTCTGAGAAAGCAGAGTCTGGATTTATATTCCCAAGTTTCGGAGATACAAACCAACAAGGTTATTATATCCAAAATGGAGGATACTATTTTGCCATTAGTGATAAGATGGACTTAAATGTATTAGGGGATTATTATACTAATGGAAGTTGGGGAATGCGCTTAAACAGTTCTTACGCACAGCGATATAAGTACAATGGTAGAGTATTAATCAGATACGAGAACAATATCTTCTCTGAGAGAGGTCTACCAGATTATATGTCTAGTAAACTTTATAATATCCAATGGAATCACAGTCAAGATGGTAAAGCTAATCCTAACTCAAGATTTTCTGCTTCTGTTAACTTAGGTAGTAGCCAATACTTTAGACAATCTAATAACACATATAACGTAGGTGCTTCAATGAACAATACTATGAGTTCATCTATTAGTTACCAACGTACCTTTGAAAGTGTACCTCAAGTGAATATGTCACTTACTGCGACACACTCTCAATCGACAAATACAAAAGAGATTAACATGACTCTACCTACACTACAAGTGAACGTAGACCGTGTATTCCCTTTTGCACCTAAATTTGGTTCTAAAAAAGGAATCATCAAAAACTTAAACTTCTCATACTCTGTTCGTGGAGAGAACCGTGTTAAGACACACGAAGACTATTTCTTTAAAAGAGAAATGTTTGACAGTTTAAACACTGCATTCCAACACAGTATCCCAATTGCTACGAACTTCAAAGTGTTTAAACACTTCTCAGTTACCGCAGGAGCTTCTTATAACGAGGTATGGTATTTTAACACAATAGAGAAAAAATACAATGCTCAATCTAATAAAGTAGATGACATACGTGTAAATGGCTTTGATAGCTTTAGAACATATAGTGCAAATGCAAGTGTTGGTACCACTATCTATGGTACTTTCAACTTTGGAGAAGACAAAAGAATCCAAGCTATTCGTCACGTAATGCGTCCTAGTGTTGGGTATTCATACACACCTAGTTTTGAGCAATACTACGACACCTATGCTATAGATGCTACTGGACAAACAATGCAAGACTACACCCGATTCCAAGGAGGAATATTCGGAGCACCAGGTAGATTTAACTCTAATATGATGTCCTTTAACTTAAGTAACACTTTTGAAGCTAAAGTTCGCGATGATCAAAATGAAAAAGGAGAACCAAAGAAAGTAATGCTTTTAAACAGTCTTAACCTTTCTACAAGTTATAATATGTCTGCGGACTCTCTTAAATGGGCTCCAATGCGTTTAAGTGCAGGAACAGCAATATTTAAAGACAAGATGCAGATTAACTTTGGTGCTACGCTTGACCCTTATGCATTAGACAACAACAACCGCCGTATAGATACTTATAACATCAATAATGGTGGTAGTTTATTTCGTCTAACAAGTGCTAATATGACCATAAACTGGTCAATGTCTAGTAAAGACGCAATGTTCGGTGGAACTGAAGACAAAAAGAACCAGAACTCGGTAGATAATGGTGGACGTGCAGATGACTTATTTGGTAGAGCAGTAGATCTAGGTAATCAACGCAAAAGTACACTAGGCGATGAGAATGATGACAAACCATTTGGTGGATTCTTTAATGCAAAGCTCCCTTGGGACTTGACCTTTGCCTACTCCATGACGTATAATAATTCATCAAGGCAAAACGAGATAGTCAACAACTCAGTTATGATGTCTGGTAACATAGAAGTCACTCCTAACTGGAAAGTAGGTTTTTCTACTGGTTATGACTTTGTTCAAAAAGGAGTTACTTTCACTCAGCTGCGATTTGAACGTGACTTAAAGAGTTGGAGAATGGACTTCTCTTGGGTACCTATCGGGACATATACTAGCTGGGGATTCTTCATCGGTATTCGCTCTTCAATGTTAAGTGATATCAAGTGGGAGAAACGAAAAGCTCCAGACAAATTATATAGATAAAATAACTTTTTAAGAGGAGGCGTATTATATACTCCTCCTCTTATTATTTAAATGATAACTTATGAAAAAAATAATCAATTCAGACAAAGCACCTGCTCCTATCGGACCATATAATCACTCAGTTATGACTGGTGACTTATTATTCATCTCTGGTCAAATCCCTTTTAATCAAGCTACAGAGACACTTGTAACAACAGGAATAGAGGATGAAGCAAAACAAGTAATGGCTAATTTAAACGCTATACTAGAAGCAGCTAATATGACTTTCGAAAATGTAGTTAAAGCAACTATCTTCTTAACTGATATGAATGATTTCGCTAAAGTTAATGAGATCTACGGAAGCTTCTTTACACCAGCTACAGCTCCTGCAAGAGAATGTATCCAAGT